>CAUJGC010000411.1 GCA_963169075.1 Myxococcota bacterium | reverse complement strand
CGACACCCTCCCGCCGCCCGCACCCCCTCAGGGGCCGCCGCTCCTCCCCGAGCCCCTCCAGGCCAGGCCTGTCACGCTGGAGCAGGACATCGCCGCCGATCTCCTCCAGGTCGGCTACCGCTACACCGAGCTGACCACCGGCCGCCCCCGCCTCGTCGCCCCCGAGCGCGCCCGCACCGTCCAGCCCCTCCCCCATGAAGAGGTCGATCCAGCGGCGCCCCCCGTCGCGCGCTTCAACGCCTGGATCATCGGCGTCATCGCCCTCTCCGCGGGCCTCCTCCTCGGGCTCTTCCTCGCCCGCGGCCCCCTGGCGCCGAAGCCCCCCGCGCTCCCCCCCTCCGCCCCCCTCTCGGAGCTGGAGGCCGCCCAGCGCGACGCCCAGGAGAAGCAGCTCCGCATCGACGGCCTCAACACCACCCTCCGCGAGCGCGACGCCACCATCGAGCAGCTCGACAAGGACAAGGTCCAGCTCAACGCCGACCTCGACGCCGCACGCCGCGACAACGACAAGCTCACGGGCTTCCTCAAGGCACGCAACGAGGACGTCGCCGCCATCCTCGGCGGCACCCCGCCCGAGCAGCTCAGCGGAGATGACCTCCCCGACGCAGGCGCAGGCGAAGACGCGGGCGCACCCCCCGACGCGGGAGACGCCCCGGGCCCTGACGCCGCGCGATGAGCCCCTGTAAGCTCGACGCGCCCCGCGCGTTACGCACCACGGGAGAGGGATGACCGAGGCGTCAAAACCCCTGCTCACCCCCGAAGAGGAGCGCGCGCTCGTCGAGCGACTCCAACGCGGGGACCCCTCCGCGCTGGAGCCCCTCTGGCGCGCCTGGGCCGAGCTGGTCTACGCGGCGATCATCTTCCCCAGGCTCCCCCAGCGCGACCGCGCCGAGGAGGTCCTCCAGCAGACCTTCCTCAAGGCCTGGGAGCGCATCCACACCTTCACCTGGCAGGAGAACGGGCTCCTGCCCTGGATCAAGACCATCGCCCGGAACCTCGTCATGGACGTACACCGACGCGATCAGCGCGGCGAACGCCTCAACCAGAGCTTCGCTCACCACCAGGAGCAGGACGCCGCCGACTGGCAACGACCCCAGACACGCCCCGATCACCTCCTCGCAGAACGCGAGGCGCTCGACCTGCGGCGCCAGCGCGTCCGTGACACCCTCGCGGACGAGCGCCTCAACGAGCGCTACCGGCGAGCCATCGAGCTGCGCCTCTTTGATGAGCGCGAACGCGAGGAGTGCGCCGCGCTCCTTGAGGTCAAGGTGGGCACCTTCGACGTGCTCCTCCACCGCGCCCTCAAGCGCTTTCAACAGCTCTACGTCGAACGCTACGGCGAAGAGGGAGACGCCCTGGAGGGCTGACGCCATGACCCGCACAACCCAAGACCTCGACGACATCCTCGACGAGCTGGCCGCTCTGGGCGAAGAAGCGCTCTCACCCGAGGAGCTGACGCTCCTCCTGGCCACGACGCTCCAACCAGACCGCGCCGAGCACCTCCTCCAGGGCCTCCTGGAGCGCGCCCAGGCCGACGCCGCCCCCTCGCCTGCCGAGGCCGAGGGCGCCGCGCTCACCGCCGCCGCCGTCGCCGCGCTCCTCGACGCCGGGACGCTCCCGCCGCCCGCCGCCGCCAACGACGCCGAAGGCGACGCCCGCGCCGCCCTGGCGCCGCTCCGCCTCGCCTCGCCTGCGGCGCGCCTCGACCCCGCACGCGCCGATCTCCTCTGGCAGCGCGTCGCCGACCAGCTCCGCCCGGCCGCGGCGGTCCTCCCCTCGCGGCGACGCGCCGCCCAGGTCGTCGCCTGGGCGGCGGCGGCGGCGGCTCTCCTCCTCTCCCTCGGCCTCTGGCTCAGCCGCCCCGATCCGGCCCTGAACGGCCCCGTCGCCCAGCGCGATCTCCTCCAGGCAGAGGCCCGCGCCGAGCGCGTCGAGGCCGAGGCCCTCCAGCGCCTCATGCGCGCCCCCGAGGCACCCGCCGGAGAGCACCCGGGCGATCACGCCCTCCGGGAGCTGCGCCAGGCCCGCTATGACCTCCTCGTCGCGCGCCACCAGGCCCGCGACCGTCGGCGTTGAGCGCCGCCATGAGACGCTACGCCACCGCCGCGCTGGCCGCCTCCCTCCTCCTCACCCCCCTCGCCCTCGCGGGCGGCGCCTGCACCCAGCAGGCCGACACCCTCGCCGCGCCGCCGCGCGGCGATGAGCCCACCCTCGCCCTGGTCGCCCTCGCCGTGGACTTCCACAAGAAGGCCGACCTCGCCCTCGCCGCAGGACGACCTCAGGACGCCCGCGCGGAGCTGGGCGCCCTCCTCGACCTCTGCGACCGCTACAACGTCCGCACCCCCGAGGGCCTCGACGTCCGCTTCGACGCCGCCACCCGCCTCGCCCGCCTCCACATGGAGGCCGATCAGCTCCCCGAGGCCGAGGCCGCGGCCCGCCGCGGCCTCGACGGCGCCGAGGACGCCCCGCCCACCCTCTTCCGCGGCTACCTCCTCCAGACCCTCGCGGACCTCCGCGAGCGCCAGGGCGACCCCCGCGGCGCCGTGGAGCTGCACACCCAGGCCATCGAGGTCTTCAAGGGCGTCCTTGAGTCCGGACGAGGCGGCCTCTCGCCACGCAAGGAGGGCACCACACCATGATCTCGCCGCGACGACGCCTCCTGGCGCTCCTCTCCGCGCTCCTCCTCGCAGGCTGCGCTGCCGCTGCACCCGCCGAGCGCTCCTACCGGGCGGATCAGCCCGCCGCGGCCGAGGCCGGGAGCGACGCCTCCCGCGAGGATGACACCACCCAGCCCCCGCCCCGCCCCGAGGATCAGCTCGAAGAGCGCGCGCGGGACAACCCGGCCATCAAGCTCGACGCCGGCGCGACACCCGAAGACGCGGCGGGCGGACACCCCGCCGCCCCCGAGCCGGCCCCGCCGCCCGAACCCCGCGCCCCCGCCCAGACCCCCGCCCAGGAGAGCGTCGCCGCCGAGCAGCCCGACTTCGAAGGCGACGTCTGGGAGCAGGAGAGCCCCCACGAGGCCCTCGACGCGCTCGTCCAGGAGCTTCAGGATGAGCTGGACAGCGCACGCAGGCGCGGCGTCACCCAGAACCAGCTCCCCGGCGGCCTCGCCTGCGAGGAGATCTGCGACCTCAGCGAAGGCGTCTGCGCCTCCTCCAACAAGATCTGCGCCATCTCCGCCCGACACCCCGCCGAAGCCTACTTCGCAGACCGCTGCGCCTGGTCCCAGCGCGAGTGCGTCCAGAGCGAAGCGCGCTGCACCCGGTGCGCCCGCTGACCCCACCGGCGGCCGGGCCCAAAGGCGAGGCGACCAGATGTTGCGGCGAAGCCTCGCCCTGGCGTATGCTGGACGCGGCTTGACACACGCGCTCTGAGCGCCCAGGGCCCGGATCTCCTATGCTCTCCATCCCCCTCGGCCCCTTCAACCTCCAGACACCGATCCGCAAGGGCGGCATGGGCGAGGTCTGGCGCGGCGAGCACATCCAGCAGCAGGTCCCTGTCGCCATCAAGGTCATGACGGGCGCCCGCGCGCGCCAGCGACGCTACCGCGACGCCTTCCGCAACGAGGTCCGCGCCGTCGCCGCCCTCAACCACCCCGGCATCGTCAAGATCCTCGACCACGGCATGGTCTCCCCTGAGGCCGAGGAGCTCTCCGGCAGCACCCTCGTCGCAGGCAGCCCCTACCTCGTCATGGAGCTGGCCAGCCGCGGCTCCCTCGACCAGCTCCGCGGCGTCCTCGCCTGGTCCGACATCAAGGGCATCCTCATCGCCCTCCTCGACGCCCTCGCCCACGCCCACGCCCGCGGCGTCATCCACCGCGACATCAAGCCCGGAAACATCCTCCTCGCCTCCGACGAAGACCTCCGCCCTGGCGTCAAGCTCACCGACTTCGGCCTCGCACACGCCACCGACGAGGCCCTCGAAGAGGCCGACCTCAAGGGCGCACGCGCCGGGACGCCGCGCTATATGGCCCCCGAGCTCTTCGAGGGACGCTGGCGCGACTACGCCCCCTGGAGCGACCTCTACGCCATCGGCTGCCTCGCCTACGAGCTCTCCTCCAACCGCCCCCTCTTCCCCGGCGACACCTTCCAGGACCTCAAACGCCAGCACCTCTACGACACACCCGGACACCTCGCGCCGCTCCAACCCGTCCCCGAAGGCTTCGAGCGCTGGATCCTCCGCCTCGTCCAGAAGAAGCCCCACGAGCGCTTCGCCCGCGCCGCCGACGCCGCCTGGGCCCTCCTCACCCTCGGAGACCCCGAAGGCGACAAGCGCTCGGTCCTCGCCACCGACTTCTCCATGTCCCCCTCCCGCACCACCAACCTCTTCTCCACCATGAGCGGCTTCTCCGCGACCTCCACCCTCATGTTCCCCGATCCGCAAAACCCCTTTGAATCCGAGGGTATGGCGGATCGATCCACGGTCATCTTCCCCGAGAACAACCTCCCCCACCAGAGCACCTTCCTCCTCGGACGCTCCTTCGCCAGCGCCGACACCTACATGCTCCCCGAGCACGGCATCGCCGGAGCCCGCACCTTCCTCTTCGACGGCGTCAAGCCCCAGGAGCCCGCCCGCGGGCGCTCCCAGATCCTCAACCCCGTCGGCAAGGACGTCCAGCCCCTCCCCGTTGTCTCCCCGCCCCACCCCCTCACCTGGCGGCGCAACACGCCGCCTGACCACACCACCGCCCTCGTCGGCGCCGGCCTCCGCCTCTTCGCCCTCCGCACCTACCGCATGGTCGGCCGCGAGCGCGAGCGCGACGCCATCTGGGACGCCCTCACCGCCGTCAAGCGCGAGGGCAGACCCCGCCTCCTCCTCCTCTCCGGCGCCGCGGGCTTCGGCAAGAGCCGCCTGGCCGAGTGGATCTGCGAGCGCGCACACGAGGTCGGCAGCGGCACCCTCCTCCGCGCCAGCCACAGCCCGCTCGCCGGACCCGCCCACGGCCTCCCTCGCCTCGTCAGCCGACACCTCGCCTGCGTCGGACTCAACCGCGCCGACGTCCGACGACGCGCCCGCGCCCTCCTGGAGAGCGAAGGCGTCACCGACGACTACGAGTGGGACGCCCTCACCGAGCTCATGATGGCGCCCCTCGCTGAAGAGCGCGCCGCCCGCGCCAAGCCCATCCGCTTCTCCAGCCCCACCGAGCGCTACGTCCTCCTCCAACGCCTCATGGAGCGCATCGGACGCCACCGACCCGTCGTCGCCTGGCTCGATGACGTCCAGTGGGGCGCCGACTCCCTCTGGTTCGCGCAGTACATCCTCAAGAGCCAGAGCCTCCGACCCACGCCCGTCCTCTTCATCATGACCGCGCGCGACGAGTCCCTGGCCGAGCGACCCGTCGAAGCTCACATCATCCAGCAGCTCATGGCCCTCCCCGGCACACAGCAGATCCACGTCGGACCCCTCCCCGAGGTGGACCGCGAAGAGCTGGTCCGCGAGCTCCTCCTCCTCGACGGCGATCTCGCCCAGCAGGTCGCTGAACGCTGCAAGGGCAACCCCCTCTTCGCCGTCCAGCTCGTCGGTGACTGGATCTCGCGCGGCGTCCTGGAGGTCGGCGCCAACGGCTTCACCCTCCGCAGCGGCGAAGAGGCCAACCTCCCCGATGACCTCCACGCCGTCTGGACCCAGCGCATCGCGCGCCTCCTCGACGACGAACCCCCCGAGTCCGGACCCGCCCTCGAGATCGCCGCCCTCCTCGGACAGGAGGTCGACTCCCTGGAGTGGGAGGCCGCCTGCCAAGAGGCCGACATCCAGCTCACCTTCCACCTCTACTACAAGCTCCTCGCCGCCCGACTCGCTGAGGCCGGCAGCAACACCTGGGCCTTCACACACAACATGCTCCGCGAGAGCCTCGAGCGCAACGCGCGCGACCAGGGACGCTGGCCGCACCTCCACCGCGCCTGCGCCCGCATGCTCCTCAAGCGCTACCTCGGCGCCCAGCGCGGCGTCTCCGAACGACTCGGACGACACCTCCTCGCCGCAGGAGACCTCGACGAAGCCCTCGTCCCCCTCCTCCTCGGCGCCCGCGAGCACATCGACGGCTCCGAGTTCCGCATCGCAGACGAGCTCCTCCGCCTCCGCGAGCAGGCCATGGATGAGCTGGCACTCGACGACGCCGACCCGCGCTGGGGACCCGGCTGGCTCCTCGACCTCGAGCTGGCCTTCCTCCGCGGACAGCTCGTCCCCGCCGCACACCTCGCCTCACGCATCGCCCAGGCCGCGCGCGATCACGCCTGGAACGCCGTCCTCCCCGACGCCCTCATCTGGGGCGGACGCGTCGCCCTCGCCCGCGGCGAGCTCGACAGCGCCCAGCGACGCTTCGATGAGGCCCGCACCCTCGTCGAAGCCCGACGCGACACCGCCCGACGCGTCGACTGCCTCCGCGGCAGCGGACAGGTCGCCTTCCGACGCGGCCTCGTCGAGCCCGCCATGGACAGCCTCCGCGAAGCCCTCGACCTCGCCCGCAGCCTCAAGGACAAGCGACGCGTCGCCGAGTGCCTCCAGGCCCTCCGACCCGTCATCCTCCATCGAGGCGATCACGCCCTCGCCGCCGATCTGATCAAGCAGGCCCACGCGCTCCACGAGAGCGTCGGAAACCGACACGGGCTCGGAGAGTGCCTCCACGGACTCGGAGAGATCGCCCTCGTCAGCGACCACCTCGACCGCGCCGCCGTACACTTCCAGCGCGGCTTCGCCCTCTTCGAGCGGCTCGGCGCACAGGGCGGCATCGCCGCCTGCCTCCTCGGGCTCGCGGAGATCGACCGCCGCAGACAACGCGCCGCCTCCGCCGAAGAGCGCTACCGACAGGTCCTCCACCTCCATGACGCCACCGGCGGCGCCGGAGAGGCCATCCGACCCCGCATCGGACTCGCCCTCGTCCTCCTCTCCCAGGGACGACCCGCCGAAGCGCACGACCTCCTCACACAAGCCGCCGAGGCCGCCGAGCGCGACGGACGACGCGCCCTCCTCAGCGACGCCTACGCCACGCTCCTCCGCTGCGACGCCCTCCGCGCACGCTGGGACGACTGGCACGAACACCTCCAACGCCTCTGCGCTGTCCTCCTGGAGACCGCCGCCGTCGAGGTCGAACTCCCCGTCGCCTTGATCGAGGCCGCACGCGCCGCCGCACGCGCCGACCGGGACGACGACGCCGATCACGCCCTCCGCCTCGCCTTGATCCTCCTCGCGCCGCTCCACCTCCACGAGCTGCGACGCGACGCCCTCCTCCTACGAGACACGCTCCAACCCACAAACGACCTCCGAAGCCGCCCCAAAGCCTGCCCGCGCTGCCTCCGCGCCTTCGACGCCCCCTTCCGCTTCTGCACCGAAGACGGACAACCCCTCGCCTCGCTCCTCACACACCACGAACCCGAACCCCTCCTCAACCTCGAAGCCAACACCGACCCCGACTTCGTCGCCCCGACCCCGCGCGACGCGAGCCCAGACGCTTGACAAGCCGCGAACCCTCGTATACATCAAGGCGCCCCTCCAAGGGGGGATTGCGCCTGGGTCCCGGGCGCCCGGGACACCAGAGACGCTCGGTCCCTGGTTGTCAATCAGTGATGTTGTTCATCTGCACTAATAGACAGGTGGTTTGATTATGAAGACCGTCAGCGCCAACCCGCTCACCGTAGAGCGTAACTGGTGGGTGATCGACCTCGAGGGCAAGACCGTCGGGCGCGCCGCCACCCAGATCGCCTCCATCCTCCGCGGCAAGACCAAGCCCACGTACACCCCCCACGTCGACACCGGGGACTTCGTGATCGTCATCAACGCGGACAAGGTCGCCTTCACCGGACGCAAGCTCCAGCAGAAGGTCTACCACAGCCACAAGTTCGCTGGCTCACCCGGTAGCCTCAAGTCCATCACCGCCGAGAAGCAGCTCCAGCGCCACCCCGAGCGCGTCATCATGAGCGCGGTCCGCGGGATGCTCCCCAAGGGCCCCCTCGGCCGCCAGATGATCCGCAAGTTCAAGGTCTACAACGGCCCTGAGCACCCCCACGCCGCCCAGCTGCCCCAGGTCTTCGAGGTCTGATCACCAACCCCTCAGCAGGTACCACGTCCATGAGCCTCCTTCAGTACCACGCCACCGGCGCCCGCAAGTCCGCGACCGCCCGCGTCTACCTCCGCCCCTCCGCCGATAACACCACCCGCGTCATCATCAACGGGGAGGACGGCGACGCCTACTTCAACCGCCAGACCCTCATGATGATCGTCGCGCAGCCCCTCCAGGCCACCGAGACCGAGGGCGCCTTCGACGTCATCTGCAACGTCCGCGGCGGCGGCAAGGCCGGCCAGGCCGAGGCGGTGCGCCACGGCATCAGCCGCGCGCTCCTCGCCTTCAACCAGGAGTTCCGCCCCGTCCTCAAGCGGGCCGGCTTCCTCACCCGCGACTCCCGCGTCAAAGAGCGTAAGAAGTACGGCCAGCGCGCCGCTCGCGCCCGCTACCAGTTCTCCAAGCGCTGATCCCACACACACCCTCGCTGCTCCGAGGTCCTATGCCCCGCCTGGTACGACTCGCCCCAGGGCGAGAGAAGCCCGTCCTCGCGGGCCATCCCTGGATCTTCTCCGGCGCCCTCGCCGGAGAACCCCAGGGCGACGCGCCGCCGGACAGCGACTGGGTCCTCGTGTGTGATCACCGCGGGCAGCCCCTCGGGGATGCCCTCCTCTCGCCAGCTTCGGCCATCCGACTCCGGATGATCGGAGCTGGCGAGTCGCTTTTTCAACGCCACCCCACCCCCGACGACGAGCGCGCCCTCTGGGCGCAGCGCCTCGACGACGCCCTCGCGCGACGACGACGCGAAGGCATCGACACCTCCCCTGGCGCCGCCTTCCGCGCCCTCAACAGCGAAGGCGACGGCGTCCCGGGCGTCATCGTCGATGTCTTCGGCCCTGTCCTCGTCCTCCAGCTCTCCACCGCGCCCATGGCGCGACGGCGCCACCTCTGGATCGACGTCCTCCGCCAGCGCCTCAACCCCCGCTACATCCTCCAGGCCGACCCCGACCGCCTCGCCCGCCTCGAAGGCTTCGAGCCCGCGCGCGGCTGGCTCGACGACGCACCCCCCGAGCCCATCACCTTCCTCGAAGGCGACGTCCCCTTCGCCCTCGCCCCCGAACAGCTCCAGAAGACCGGCCACTACCTCGACGTCCGCGAGCACCACCGCTGGGTCGCCCAGCGCGCCGCCGGCGCCTCCGTCTTCGATGGCTACTGCTTCACCGGCGGCTTCGCCCTCCACGCAGCCCGCGCCGGAGCCTCCTCCGTCCTCGCCGTCGACTCCTCCGAGCCCGCCATCCACCAGGCGCGCCTCAACCAGACCCTCGCCGCCCCCGACGCCGACATCACCTGGGCCTGCGGCGACGTCCGCGATCTCCTCCGCTCCTCCTACGACAAGGGACGACGCTTCGACATCGTCATCCTCGACCCCCCCAAGCTCGCCCCCAAGAAGCAGGACCGCGAAGGCGCCCTCAAGCTCTACACCGCCCTCATCGGGGAGGGCCTCCGCGTCCTGGCCCCAGGCGGCCTCTTCGGCATCAGCTCCTGCAGCCACCACGTCACCGAAGACGACCTCGTCCGCGCCACCGCCTTCGCCTGCGCCCGCACCGGCCGCCTCCTCGACGTCGTCCACACCGCCGGGCAGCCCGCCGATCACCCCTGGCCTGTCGCCATGCCCGAAGGCCGCTACCTCGCCTTTGTCTTCGCCCGCGCTCGCTGAATTCAGCATGAATTATATATAATTTATGCTGTATATATATTGAATTAGCCTCTCTTTCGAGCTGCCCACACCACCACCCCGCCAGCCAGCAGCGCCGCTACCCCCGCAGCAGATCCCTCCAGCCCGAACCCCCCGCCGCTGACCCACCCCGGACCACCCAGCGTCGTCGTCAGCAGCGACGGCACCTCTTCGCCGGACAACCCGCTCACAGGCACCCCGAACACCACCGCCTGCGCGGCGTTCCAGCCCCAGTGGACCCCGATGGGCAGCCAGAGGTTGCGCCGCGCAAAGAGCGCCCCGGCCAGCACCACCCCGGCCAGGACGATGTTCGCCAGCCCAAGCCACCCGATGTTCGGGTTGGTCAGGTGCACCAGCCCGAACACCACCGCGAAGAGCAGCGTCGCCCCCACACGCCCGATCCCCCGCGCGATCCACTGGAACGCATACCCGCGGAACGCCAGCTCCTCCCACGCCGCCGCGAACACAAACCCCACCGCCCAGAGCGCCCACCACCCCGGCGACGCCCCGCGCCAGCTGATCTCGGCGTAGCCCAGCCCCCAGAGCGGCAGCAGCGCCGCCGCCGCCATCCCAAGCCCCAGCGCCGCCCCCAGCAGCCCCTCCCGCGCCGCCTCCCGGACAGGCCCCCCCAGCCCCACCGACGCCAGCGGCGCTGCGTCAATCCAACGCACACACGCCCACGTCCCCAGCCACGCAGGCAGCGTCGAGGCGCCGCTCAGGTAGATCGCCAGCAGCAGGCTCGCCTCGGGCCGCACCGCCGCCATCACGGCCACCAGCACCACCAGCAGCGGCGCCGAGGGCACCGACACCGCGTTCATCCACGCCAGCGCCCGCCAACCGCTCCGCACGCCTGTGGAACCATAGATCACCACGTCGAGCCAGCCTCGACCTCGCATAGTCAAACGCCTCCTGCCGCGTTATAGTGCCTCCCCCGCGGCGTCCTGGCGGACGCCTGCCTAGAGTGGACGACCCTCTACACCTTGTCCATCCCGCAACAACCCTCCCTCGCATGCCGCCCACCCCACCCCCCGAAGACGACTTCGCCCGCGCCATGGACCTCACCAGCCAGGGCCAGCATGAGGAGGCCCTCGACCTCCTCCGCGCCGCGACGCAGCGCGCCGAGCTGCGCCTCGGCCCCGACCACCGCGACACCGCCCGCGCCTTCCACCAGCTCGGCATGGTCCTCTCCCTCCTCGGACGCCTCGACGACGCCGCTGACGCCTACCGACGCGCCAGCCGCCTCTGGGACCCCACCGACGCCGACGCCACCCGCGAGCACCTCACCTACGCCCTCAACCTCGGGGACCTCCTCACCCGCCTCGGACACCTCGACGAGGCCGAAGACCTCCTCCGACGCGGCCTCGCCAGGCGAGAGGCCTTCTACGGACGCCAGCACGCCGGCTACGCCTTCGGCCTGGAGCCCCTCATCACCCTCCTCGTCCAGCGACGCGCCCTCAAAGAGGCCCTCCTCGCCGCAGACACCCTCGTCGCCAACCTCTGGAACAACACACACCCCCGCATCACCGCGGCCCTCGCCCTCCGCGCCGAGATCCTCCGCCGAGGCGGCTACGCCCGTCACCCCTTCGACGGCCTCGAACCGCTCCCCGATGAGGTCTTCGCCCAGGCCCTCACCGACACGCTCCGCCGCGCCGAAGCCCTCGACCGCCCCGACCTCGCCTGGCGCCTCCGCCTCGACGTCCTCCACGCCGCCCTCCGCCGCCCCGTCCTCGACCTCCCCGAGCGCGTCCCGGAGGCCCTCCACGACCCGCTCTGGGCGCTTGTCGCGCCCCTCCTCCCCGAGGACCTCCTCGACGACCTCGCCTTCGACCTCACCTCCCAGGACCTGCGCCTCCACCTCCTCCGCGAGCCCACCCCCGAAGAGGCGCTCCGCCTCCAGCGCGCCCGCGACGCGGCCCTGCGCGCCTTGCAGCTCGACGCCACACCCGAACAGCCCGAATAAACTTGACGCAGCCAAGAACGGTGTTGGGTCCACGCGCGAAAAGAGGTATCCTCTCCCCGGGATCGACGGCTTCGGAACGCCAACGCTGACGGCATGGAGGTGATCCGCGTGGCAAGCACTCCCGACGAGAAGAACACGCCCCCCAACGACGACCTCGCCTCGGCAGGTGACCTCGGCGCCAGCATCTCCGATGTCTGGTCGGTCATGGATGTCACCGGCAACGCCGACGGCTGGGGCGATCCCACCCTCATCCCGCCGCCCGGGGCGACCTTCGCGCCGACGCCTCCCGAGGACGCCGACGCCCCCGCAGCGGACCTCGCCTCCGAGCCGCCCCCCGCCGCCGAGGCCCCCCCCGCGCAGGCGCCCGATGACGCCCCCGCACCCGAGGCGCCCGCCCCCGCCCCCGAGCCTGCCGCCACCTCCGGCAGCGACTTCGACGCCTTCGATCTCGCGCCGCGCGGACCTGACGACACCGCCGCTCCCTCGCTGGAGCTGGCCGCCCTCGTCGCCAGCGCCGCAACCCCCGCCGAAGCGCCCGCGACGGCTCCCGGCGAAGACGAGGCCCCGGACCTGGCTGGCCTGGCTGGCCTGGCTGGTTTGGCTGCCGAGGAGCCTGAGGCGCCCAGCCTCTTCGCCTCCTCCCCGGAAGAGGACGACATCCCCCCCCTCGACAGCCTCCTCCCCCCCGAGCCCGCCGCCGCGCTGGATGAGCTGCCCGCCGCCGCCGCCGCGCCCACCCCCTTCGTCATGCCCGACATCAAGCTCGGCAAGACCCAGGACGTCCTCACCCTCAGCATGGGGCCGGCCCCTGTCGTCAAGCCTCCCGGGCCCAACTGGGGCATCATCGGCATCATCGGCGGCGCCATCGCCCTCGTCGCCATCATCATCGGCGTCGCCGTCTACGTCATCCAGAGCGACACCCCCCAGACCTCGCCGGCCTCCGCCACCCTCGCCGCAAACACCAACAACGCGGCGCCGGCCTCTGCACCGGCCACCTCCGCGCCCGAAGAAGAGCCCCGCAAGGACGACAGCGCCGGCTGGGTCGGGGAGGCCCCCGATCCTGCCGACCCCAAGGCCGACGCCCCCGAAGAGAAGGGCGCGCAGCCCGTACAGACCGTCGCCCAGAACCGGAAGAAGCAGCAGCCCGACGCCACGCGCCGCGCCAAAGGCGACGGCAACGCTGCGCCGCCGCCCGTCCGCGGCGGCGGCAACCTCGTCCTCTCCTGCCCCGGCAAGTCCGACGTCACGGTCGATGGACGCGCCGTCGGCACCACACCCACACGCGTCTCGGTCGCCCCCGGCCCCCACAAGGTCACCATGACCCGCAAGGCCGACGGCAGAAAGTGGGCCGCCAAGGTCCAGGCCGAGAAGGGCAAAGACACCCCGGTCCAATGCAGATTCCGCTGAGCCTCAACCCGCCCCCTCACCTCCCACCCACCATCGAGGAGCTCTGGACCGCCACCGACGCCCAGACCCTCGACCGCCTCCACTTCGCCCTCGCGAACGACGACCTCGCGCTGGCCCTCCTCGCCATCGAGGGCGCCACCCCCGAGGCCACCGATCGCGCCCTCTCGACCCTCAACGACTGGACCGATCGCCTCCTGGACCTCCCCCTCGACCCGCCCGCCGAAGCCCTCCGCCGCCTCCTCACCCAGGAGCTGGGCTTTCAGGGCGACACCGAGGACTACGACCACCCCCGCAACTCCTCGCTCTCCCTCGTCATTGAGCGCAGGCGAGGCCTCCCCATCCTCCTCGTCTCCCTCTGGATGATCCTCGGACAGCGCGTCGGCTTCGACGTCCAGGGCATCGGCATGCCCGGACACTTCCTCGCCTCGGTCGAAGGCCAGCTCACCGATCCCTTCCACAGCGGCGAGGCCCTCTCCCGCGAGGACGCCGTCCAGCTCTACCTACGCACCACCGGCGGCTCCTCTCCCTGGCAGGACGACTTCCTCGACCCCATCCCCTTCCCGCGCCTCATCGAGCGCGTCATCTGGAACCTCGTCAACACCTACAACCGGCGCAACGAGCCCCTCCGCTTCTACCGCCACGCCCGCCTCCTCGCGGAGCTCTTCCCCGACCGACCCCAGCTCCAGATGATCCACGCCACCGCCGCCGAGGCCGCCTCCGCCCACCCCCTCGCCCTGGACCTCTTCCGCCAGATCGCGGACCGCTTCGATCACACCTCCCTCGGCAAGCTCGCCGCCCGGCGCGCCAGCCGCATCCAGCGCTCCCTCGTCGCCCGCTGCTGAACGCGCCGCCTGATCTTCGCGCAGCAGCGCCTCAAAGGCCTGGAGCAGCTGCAACCGCTCCTGCTGGATCATCCACAGCCGCACACGCTCGCCACGGAAGAGCTGCCGCGCGATCACGCGCGACCGGAAGCGCATCAGCTGCCGCGTATAGCGCAGCCAGAAGAACCCCGCGGGCGGCAGGCTCCCCAGGTAGCTCGACACCCACCACGGCCACGACGGCTCCTCGCGCAGCAGCTCGTAGAGCGCAAACCCCTGTAATGCATAGAAGAACGGGAACGCGACAAACGCCACCCCGAAGCCGCGGATCGCCCGGATCGCCTCCTCCGGCGCCGACTCCCAGGCCCCCCGCGCCAACGCGTAGGGCGCCACGTTGTTCACCAGCCCCCAGAGCGCGAACGGCGCGAAGAGCACCGCGTAGAGCGTCATCTTGATCGCCTCGCGCGCGCCGGGCAGCCGCGCACCGCTCCGCGTCAGCCCCTCGCGCACCTGATGCTGATCCAGGTGATCCTGATAGACACGGATCGCACCGCGAAGCGCCTCCACCCTCGCCGGATCGCGCGCCTCCCAGCGCTGCACCGCCTCCGCCAGCCGCTGCTTCGTCGCAAAGTAGCGCCGCAGGTTCCGACGCAGCTCCGACGACGAGCGCAGCTGCGTCAGCAGCAGCCGCATCATCCATCGCCGCAGCCCGGGACGCCCCGCGTCCTGATACACCTGCTCAACGGGAAGATCCCGACCGTAGATCTCCATCATCGCCTGCACCAGCTCCACATGCCGATGCTCCTCGATGTGGACCGCCTGCTCCCGAAGCCCCTCCTGGATCGCGTCCGTCAGCTGCCGCACCGCCCCCCGCGGGTCTGCCTCATACGCCCCGCGCCATCGCGCCGCCGGGATCGGCTCCCCAAAGCGGATCAACACCCCCGAGAGGAAGCGCGTCCGCGACTCGAAGTTCAACCCCACCGGCACGATCCGCACCCCCAGCTCCCAGCCGCGACGCGCCTCCGCCTCCAGCGCGATCCGCGCCGTCCCCGTCTTGATCGGACGCACGTGGCGCTCCAGCGCGTTCTGGCCCTCCGGAAAGATCCCGATGCACCCGCCCCCCTCCAGCACCTCATACGCGCGCGTGAAGCTCTCCGTGTTCTGCGCCGTCCCCTGGCCCTCCTGACCATCCTGCGCACGGTAGATCGGGATCACCCCCACACGATTGAAGAGCCAGCGCGAGAGCGCGTTGCTGAAGAGCCCGCTCCGCGCCATATAACAGATCTGACGCGAGGTCTGTGTACCCAGGATCACCGTATCCATGATAGAATTCGGGTGGTTCGCCGCGAAGATCAGCGGCCCCGACTCCGGCACCCCACGCCCGCCCACCCGCTGGATCTCCACGTAGTAGAGCTCCAACGCCCAACGCAGCAGCTGACGGAGCACTCGATAGAGCAGCGGCATCCTCAACACCTCCTCGCGCGCCTCACACCCCACCTCTATACCACCCTCGCGCACCCCAGACCATGCTCCTCACCCAACGCATCACCCAACACGCCCACGACCTCGGCTTCCAACGCGTCGGCTTCGCGCCCGCTGACCCCCTCCCACACGGCGACGCCTTCCGCGAGTGGCTCGACCTCGGCTTCGAGGGCGAGATGCGCTGGCTGGAGCGCACCAGGCACATCCGCGATCGACCCGAGCACCTCCTCGAAGGCGCGCGCACCCTCGTCGCCGTCGCCGTCAGCTACAAGACCGAAGACGGCACCGCGCAGCCCGGACGCATCGCACGCTACGCTCAGGGCTTCGACTACCACCGCGTCATGGAGCACAAGCTCGACGCCCTCGGAGACTTCATCCGCGACGACCTCGGCCTCGACGCCCGCACCCGCGCCGCCGTCGACCGGCTCCCCCTCCTGGAGCGCGACGTCGCCTGGGTCGCTGGCATCGGCTGGTACGGCAAGAACACCCTCCTCCTCACCCGCGACCTCGGCTCCTTCCTCTTCCTCGGAGAGCTGCTCGTGGACGCCGATCTCCACGCCCCGACGCCCCAACCTCACCGCAACTTCTGCGGCTCTTGTACGGCCTGCCTCGACGCCTGCCCCACCCAGGCCTTCACCGCCCCCTACCGCCTCGACGCCAGACGCTGCATCGCCACCCTCACCATCGAGAACCGAGGCCCCATACCACGGGAGCTGCGCCACGCCGTCGGGCATTGGCTCTTCGGCTGCGACATCTGCCAGGACGTGTGTCCCTGGAATCGCAAGGCCCCGAATACAAAAGAGTTTGCCTACCTCGGCAGGCCAGAGATCCAGGCCCTCTCCGCCGACCGCGTCCTCACCCTCTCCGACAAGGACCTCGACCACCTCCTCTATCTCTCACCCATACGACGACCCCAGCGCGCAGGGCTGGCGCGAAACGCCGCCGTTGTGTTAGGTAATACGGGTGATCGCCGCTGGGTGCCTCTCCTCTCCAGCAGGCTCGACGAGGAACCTGACCCCATGGTGCGCGGACATATCGCCTGGGCGCTCGGCGCACTCGGCGGGCCTGACGCCGCATCGTCTCTCCTTCGACGCGCCGACCAGGAAGAAGACCCCCAGGCCCTTGATGAGATCAGGCAGGCCCTCCTATGCGCGAACTCCATGACCTCCTGAGCGCGCCACGACCCCACACCGCGCGCCTCGCCAAGCTCTCCACCTCCACGCGACGCCTCGTCGAAGCCGCGGCCTCGCTCCATCACCTCGCCCCAGACCACCACCTCGCGCCCGACCGCGCCTCCCTCGACACCCTCGACCTCCTCCTCGACGAGGCCCTCCGCACAGGGCACGAGGCGCCACACCGCCTCGTCCGCGCCGCCGCGGCCTGGTTCGCCTCCATCGCCCTCCTGGAGCTGGGCGCCGAGCTCGTAGACTTCGGCGCCTTCCCCATCTTCCTCCGCTGCCCCGGACCCCGCGCACCCCTCTACACCTCACCCCTCCGCCTCGCCATCGACGCCTGGGAGCGACGCCAACCCCGCTTCGCAGAGGCCTTCGAGGGCCTCGACGCCTTCCGCGACGGCCTCGACCGACCCACCTTCGTCCCCTTCTACGACCCCGCCAACCTCCCCCCACACCTCGAAACCGTCTGGCTCCTCGCCCAGTCCCTCCAGGTCATCCTCGGACGCTTCGACGCCGGCTCCTGGAACCTCGTCCTCCTCCCGCACCACCTCCGCTTCGTCGACGCCTTCCTCACCCTCCCCCTCGACGACGAGCTCACCCTCCGCCTCGCCGCCCTCTCCGAGCAGCCCCGCGAGATCGCCTGGTGGAAGCCCCGCGCCTGCGGCGCCTTCTTCGGAGAGCTCGTCCGAGAGCACCTCGGCGCCCGCTGGGAGACCCCCGCCCGCGGCCCGCACGACCTCCGCGTCGGACCCCGCGACGACTCCTTCTCACCCACACTCCTCGCCCAGGACGCCGCCAAGGGAGAGCGCGGACGCTACCCCCTCCTCGCCGCCTACCAGGCCCTCATGGACTTCCTCGCCGCGCCCCCCACCTCCCTCGCCTCCACCGGCGACTTCCCCCTCGCAGAGCTCCGCGACCCCTCCCTCCTCACGCCCCTCCCCCCACCCCCCGCCGAAGACGACGACTCACCCCTCTTCCCACCCGACTTCGCCGCCCTCGCCGCCGAAGACGACCCCGCCGACACACAGCCTGTCCAGCACGACGACGCCAGCACCCGACAGTACGACCCCCAGCACCTCCAGCTCCACCTCCAGAGCGCCCTTCGCGACGCCAGGACCGTCCCCACCCCCGCCGTCCGCGGACCCCGCTTCCCCTCCCTCGAATTCCTCGTCGAGCCCCCACCAGACGACGAGCAGACCGACGCCGGCTTCAACGCCCCTGGCCTCCCACCCGCCGCCGACGCCACCACCCAGGGCGAGATCCCCCAGGACCTCCTCAACGCCCTCCGCGATCCACACCCCACCACCGCGCAGGGCGAGATCCCCCAGGCCCTCCTCGCCGCCTCCACGCCCACCACCACCCGCGGCGTCATCCCCAACGACGTCCTCCAGGTCGGCGCCTTCGACTGGTCCATGGACGACCTCGACCCGCCCTCAACCACCCCCGCTCCCTCCACCCCGCCCCCCGCCGAGCAGCCGCCCCTCGCCAGGAGCCGCGCCGTCCAACCCGTCCGCAGACCCACCCTCGACTTCCAGATCCCCACCCCCATCAGCAGCAACACCATCCAGGCCCGCCCCCGCGCCTCCCACCACGGCCCCCTCAAGGACGTCCACGATCACCTCCGCCCCGTCCTCGTCGCCGCCGACTGGCCCCGACTCCCCGAGGTCGCCCACCGACCCCTCCTCCCCGGACAGCGCGACGATCTCCCCTGCCTCGCCATCGCCATCGACTTCCCCGACCGCCTCGTCTACGTCAACGCCGACGACCTCGACGCCTGGGACGTGGACCTCGGCACCATCACCCAGGTCGCCTGCTCCAACCTCGCCCGCGCCCTCCCGCGCTTCACCGACCGCTTCTTCGCCCTCGACCTCCCCGGCCGCGTCTTCCAGCTCGAGACCGGCGACTTCTACGAGACCAGCCGCATCTTCCTCCCCGGCCTCGCCTTCGCCGCTCAAGAACTCCTCGGCACCGACGAGCTACTCCTCGCCCTCCCCAACCGCAACGTCCTCCTCATCGCCTCCGCACACGACGAAGCCGCCAGACCCCACCTCCACGCCGCCGCGCGCTTCGGCTTCGCCTCCCGCCCCCACCCCCTCTCACCCCACCTCTTCCGCTTCGGCCAGCCCGGTCCCATCATCCAGGGCGTCGTGGAATAGAAAAAGCATCAAAAACACATGATTTTTCATGTGCTTTTGATGCTTTTGTCGCGCCGCGGCGCCGCGGCGCCGCCGGCGGCTCACTCCGTCGGGCAGAGCACCGTGTTCGCCAACACCGGGAAGGGCGCCGTGTCCTCGTCGATCGCCAGCAGGAAGACGATCAGGTCGTCCAGCTGCGCGTCCGTCGGACGGAAGTTCACCGACCCCGCCCGCGTGTGGTCGTTGAAGCGCGCGCTGAAGAGATCACGCAGCGAAGACGCCGCCCCGTTGTGCAGATACGGCGCCCCCGTCGCCAACCCCAGCAGCGACGGCGGGTTGAACCCCTTGCGGCCCTGCGCCGGCGTCCCGTTGTCCCGCGTCTCGTCCGCGCCGCCCTCCGCGCCGAACGTCCCCACCGACCGGATGTTGCACGCCTGGCGCTTCAGCGCCGGCATCCCGCCGTCCGAGTCGTCCCCGGCCACCAGCGTCGTGTCCGTGTTCGTCCCCGCCGGCAGCGTCGTCAGGTCCGTCGGGTCCATCGGCAGCATCGCCGCCGCGTTCGTCGCGAACACCCGGCTACCCAGCTCCCCCGTGAACTCCGTGGGATCG
Organism: Myxococcota bacterium; assembly: GCA_963169075.1. GTDB lineage: Bacteria > Myxococcota_A > Bradymonadia > Bradymonadales > CAUJGC01. Next base: position 5,430 of record CAUJGC010000411.1, on the reverse strand, counting down.
TAGAAGGTCCGGCTCACCGTCCACTTCGGACCGCCGTGGCACTTGTCGCAACCCCCCTCCTCAAACACCGCCCGACCCCGCGCCACCGCGCTGGCCTCCGCCCGCTTGCCACGCGGGCTGCGGATCGACTGGATGTAGGCGTCCATCAGATCAAAGTCCGGGCACGTGTTCCCGTTCGTGCACGTCGTCGGATCGTTGGCGATGAAGCGCAGCGACCCGTTCAGCGCCTGGTGGTTCTCCACCACCTCGCCGCCGCCCACCGTGATCGCGGCGAAGGGCGGCCCGGACGGGCTCACGATCGGGCCGCTCGGCCCCTGGAGCGTCCCCCGCCCCCCCGAGACGCCCCGCGTGTTCAGCTCGAAGTCGTGCGTCTCATCAAAGATCGCCGTCCAGTTCAGCGCCCGCATGTCCGACGGATCGTCGCTCGCGTACTGACCGTCCAGCGACACCGACTGACGAGGCCCCGCCGCAAACTTGAACGTCACGTTGTCCGTCAGCCCGTGCGGGTGGCACGACTGACAGCTCCCCCACCCCTCGTTCGACCAGATCCCCGTGGACGTGTTGAAGAAGCGCTTGCCCTGCCACACCGCAAAGCCCGGGCTCCCCGACGCCGGACGCGTCGTGGACTCCACGCGCTTCACCTCCACCTGATCCCGGAAGTCCACCAGCGACACGTCACGCGAGATCAGGTTCCCCACATACGCCCCGTTCCCCTGCACCCCGTTCTTCACCACGATCCCCTGCGGGCTCTGACCCACCGGGATGTTCAGCCGCGCCGGCGCCCCGATCTGCACGCTCCCCTCCTCGGTGTACTCCACACGCATCACCAGGTCCGAACCCGACGACGCCACATACCCAAACGCCACATCCCCCCGCGGCACAAAGTCGATCCCCACCGGCACGTTCACGAAGCGACGACCCTGCGTCGGATCGCCGTCCTCGTCCACCTGCGCCTTCACCAGCGTGTTCAGGTTCACCGTCAGCGACGGCACCTCCTGCTCCGTCGCCAGATCGATCACATGCACCACCGCCTGCACGTTGTGCGAGAAGTTCACCGGGCCGCCCGGAGACGCCGCCACCGACGTCACATACGCCCGCGTCTGACCAAACGCCGTATGGATCGCGATCCCGTAGAGCTGGTTCGGGTAGCACCCGCTCATGGCCACCGCGTTCTCGAAGCACCGCGCGATCGGCGCCAGCGTGATGTCACCCTCCTCCCGCAGCGTGTCCGCGCTGATCACGTGGACGATCCCCTCCTTCCCGTCATCCGTCCCCTCCGCCTGCGCCGCCGCCGCACGCGCCTGGCCGTAGAACTGCGTCACCAGCACCCGCTCGTCGCGATCATCCTCGTCGCCGTCGTTGGTCACGGCCACCGCGTAGGGGTTCCCCCCCACCTCGATCACCTCCTCGATCGCCATCGTCCGCGTGTTCACCACGCTCACCGTGCCGCCCACCCAGTCCGTCACGAAGAGCCGATTGCCCGACGGCGTCAGCGCCAGCCCGATCGGCTCCGCCCCCACCGCGATCTCCTCCCCAAGCTGCGGCGTCCCGCCCAGCCCCTCCACCACGCTCACCGTCCCCGCACCCCGGTTCGCCACGAACGCCCGCACCCCGTCCGGGTGCAGCACCACCGCCATCGGCTCCGAACCCGACCCCTGACGGCTCGTCGCCACACGCCCCGTCCGCGTCTCCGAGCCCGTCGTCATGTCAAACACCGAGAGCGACCCGTCGTCCGTGTTCACCATCACCACACGTCGATCGTCCGCGCTCACGTCGATCGCCGTCGAGCGGCTCGGCCGCGTCAAGAACGCCGACGGCGCCGGCAGCGCCTCGCACGTGCACTGGCTGTTGCACAGCTGGTTCGCCGCGCACCCGTTGTTGGGCCCGCTGCCCTCGCACACCGGCGCGTCGGCCTGGCAACCCTCCGGCTCGCACTGGCACTGCGTGTTGCACACCTCGTCTGCGGCGCACCCGCTCCGCGGACCCTCCCCCGCGCACACCGGCGCCGCGGGCATGCAGCCCGGCTCGTTGTTGACGGGGTTGTTGTTGACCGGGTTGTTGTTGACGGGGTTGTTGTTGGCCGGGTTGTTGTTGGCCGGGTTGTTGTTCGCCGGGTTGTTGTTCGCGGCGCTGTTGTTGCCCGCCGGAGGCGGCGTCTCCTCGTCATCGCCGCACGCCGCCAGCGTGAGCAGCCCGGTGAGGATGAGGGGGAAGATCTTTCGATAAGCGTGACGCATAGCAGCTCCGTAGCGCGTTCAAGACGTGGCGCGTGGTCCCGGTAGAGGGCGGCGGCGCTGCGCGCACCGCCGCCTACAAGATCCATCTCTCCTGCCTTGACCCAGTGTAGGCCGCGCCGACGCCTCGAACAAGCGCCAAGCCTGCATACCAGCTATGACTTGAAGTTATACCTCACCCCCGCTAACCTCCCCGCAGCGGTCCAACCCTCCCACAACACCCCCGCCGCACCATGCAGACCCAGCTCGAACACCTCGACCTCAGCCACCTCCGCACCTTCACCGTCGTCGCGGAGCAGGGCAGCCTCAGCGCCGCCGCCAGACACCTCAACGTCAGCCAGCCCGCCCTCAGCCGCATGATCCGCTCCCTGGAGGAGCGCCTCCAGACCACCCTCCTGGAGCGACACCGACGCGGCGTCTCCCTCACCGCCGCCGGGGAAGCACTCCTCCAGGGCGCCCGACAGGTCCTCCGCCTCATCCACCAGACCGAGGAGATCATCGGCGGCCTCGAGAGCGAAGAGATCGGACGCTTCATCCTCGGCTGCCACGCCTCCCTCGGCGCCTACTTCCTCCCCGGCTTCTTCTCCCTCGCCCTCCAACGCCTCCCCCGCGTCGAGATCGCCCTCGTCGAGGGCACCTCCGCCCGCGTCCAGGACGCCGTCGTCCAGAGCGAGGCCCACTTCGGCCTCGTCGTCAACCCCACACCCCACCCCGATCTCATCATCCGACCCCTCTTCAGCGACGCCGTACGCGTCTTCCTCCGCGCCGACCTCGCCGCCGAAGCCGGCATCACCCCCGACGCACCCCCCGACCTCGCCTGGAGCCGCGCCGCCACCCTCCTCCAGCGCGGACCCGTCATCTACGCCGGGCGCATCTGGCAGTGCCGCGAGATCCTCGACGTCCTCCGCGAGCGCGGCATCTACCCCGACCGCGAGCTGGACTGCGGCGATCTCGAGCTGATCAAGAGCCTCACCCTCGCCGGCGTCGGCGTCGGCATCCTCCCCGAGCGCGTCGCACGCTACCACCACGAGGGCGCCCTCACCCTCCTCCACCCCGACCTCCCTCGCGTCCCCGACACCATCGCGCTCCTCTACCGCGCTGACCGACACCGCACCCGCGGCTTCCGCAGCCTCCGCGACGCCCTCATCGAGCACGGACAGCGCCTCGACGCCTACGACGCCAACCCCTGAGCCGCCCTCTCCCCCTCCTGCGCGCCTTGTGGCATCATCGCGCCGCCCGCGCGAGCACACGCGCCACCCCACGGAGCCTCATGGCCCTCAGCCCCGAACAGCTCGCCGCGATCGAGGACCGCGCCAACACCCGCGGACGCCTCATCTACGCCACGCTCTCGGTCGCCCTCGTCTTCCTCTTCGGCACCTCCGGCTACTACCTCATCGGCAACGGCGAGTGGAGCGTCTTCGACTGCGTCTACATGACCGTCATCACCCTCACCACCGTCGGCTACCGCGAGGCCGTCCCCGTCGAGGGCAACCAGGCCGCCCAGCTCTCCACCATCCCGTCCAGAGCCGCGCACCCCTCATCGTCATCGAGCGCAGCCAGGAGGCCATCGACCGCGCACAGGCCGCCGTCGGACAGGAGTTCACCTACCTCGTCGGAGACGCCACCGAGGACGACCTCCTCCGCGAAGCCCACATTGAGCGCGCCATCGGCGCCGTCATCTCCCTCGGCGGCGACCGCGACAACCTCTTCTGCACCATCTCCGCACGCACCCTCAACCCCCAGCTCCGCATCGTCACCAAGGGCGCCGACCCCCGCTCCGAGCAGAAGTTCATGAAGGCCGGCGCCGACCGCGTCGTCTTCACCGCCCAGATCGGCGGCATCCGCATGGCCAGCGAGGTCCTCCGACCTCACGTCGTCACCTTCCTCGACCCTCGACGAGCGCTCCTCCATCGTCGAAAAAACCCTCGCCGAGGCCAACCTCCGACGCCACGTCGAGATCCTCGCCATCGCCATCCGTGATCAAGAGTCCGGACGCTACACCTACAGCCCGCCACCCTCCTTCCTCATGAAGCCACACCACCTCCTCATCGTCCTCGGTGACGTCGAGGAGATCAAAAAACTCCGCCGCCTCATCGCCCGCTAGCCACCCCGCACGCCTCACCTGGGCTTGACGACCCCCACCCGGTGATGCACCTTCATCAAGACAGGGCGACGCCGGGCACGCTGTCCAGCCCAGCGCCTCCCTGACCCACCAGGAGGCAACATGAGCAAGAATTGGGCGGAAGGCGCCAACGTCACCGATCTCTGGGAGGAGCTGCGCACGCTCCAGGGCGAACACCAGGCCCTGGAGCTTCGCCTCGAAGGCCTCCAGGAGCGCCCCTGGCTCTCCGTCGCCGAGCAGACCGAGCGCAACCGCATCAAGAAGCAGAAGCTCCTCCTCAAAGATCGCATGGTCGCCCTGGAGCGACAGCTCCAGCGCTGAGCCCCGCGTGGCACTCCGCCCCACCATGACCGGGCACCTCGTCGACTGTGCCCTCCTCGCCTTCCGCACCCCGGCGGCCAGCGTCGCCCACCTCCTCCCCCAGCCCCTGGAGCTGGTCACCTGGGGGGAGTGGGCCTTCTGGAACGTCGTCGCCTGCCGCATCCTCAAGATGCGCCCCAGCGGCCTCCCCGCCTGGACCGGCGTCACCTACCACCACGTCGCCTACCGCCTCTACGTCCGCGCCCCCACCCGAAGCGGCCCCGTCGAGGGCCTCTACTTCCTCCGCAGCGACGCCGACGCCCGCTGGCTGGGGACGGCGGGCAACTGGCTCTCCGACTTCCGCTTCCACTACGCCCCCATCCATCTGAACCTCCAGGGCGACGACCTCACCCTGGAGGTCCAGGCCGAAGGGGAGGGCGCCGCCGCCTTCCGCGCCACCCGCCGCCCCCGCGCCTGGGACGCCGCCGCCTCCTGCTTCCCCGACCAGGCCACCGCCTGCGCCACCCTCAAGTACCAGCCCCTCGGCCTCGCCCCCGCCCCGGGACGCCGCCTCCACCTCGCGGAGGTCCTCCGCGACGAGGCCGCCTGGCACGAGGACGACCTCGACCTCCACGACGCCCGCTTCGCCTTCTTCGAAGCCCACGACCAGCGCGACCTCCACCTGGAGCGGGCGACGCTCGTCGTGCCGCTCCCCTACCGGTGGCGCCTCGGGCGCTACGCGCACCTCCCTTGAACGGGGGTCTGGGGGCGGCT
>CAUJGC010000410.1 GCA_963169075.1 Myxococcota bacterium | reverse complement strand
CCGGACGTTACGCCCCCGGGGGGGTCCGCGCAGCCGGGATCCGTATGAAGGGCTTGTCCCCCGAGGCGAGGTGGATCATACTCCGTCCTCCGGCTGAGCGCCAGCCGGGAGCGCGGGTGGTGGGGGCGACGGTTCAGGAGAGAGAGGCAGGGATGAGCTGGGTGCGACGAGGCGGTGTGTGGTGGTGTGTGCTCCTGATGTGGGCTGTGGCCGCGTGCGGCGACAGCAGCACAGGCGGCTCAGGCGGAGAGAGCAACAACGCCGCCGAGAGCGACGCCGACCTCACGGACTTCTTCCGCGACGCCTCCGGCGGCGATGACGCCGGGGACGACCCCAGCACCCCGGACGACGCCGACGACGGCGAGCCCGACGCCGCGGAGGAGCCCGACGACGCCGAGGAGCCTGACGCCAGCGTGGAGCCTGACGCCGCCGAGGAGCCCGACGCCGACTCCAACGACCCGTGGTCCTCGACCCACGGCCTGGAGGGCGGGGCGCTCAAGAATGAGCTGCGCGACCTCATCGCGGGGCACCGCTCCTACTCCTACGCCGAGGCCCGCGACTTCATGTACGGGGTCTCGGGGAGCATCGACGTGCGCAACGGCATGATCGAGTGCGTCTACACCGGGCGCATGGTCGCCCCGGACGGCAGCCGCACCCCGGGCAACTTCAACACCGAGCACTCCTGGCCCAAGAACGAGGGCGCCCAGCAGCCCCCCCAGGAGTCCGACATCCACCACCTCTTCCCCAGCGACGCCGCCGCCAACAACGCCCGCGCCAGCTTCGAGTTCGGGGAGGTCACCTGCGGCAACCGCTGCGACTGGGCCGTCGGCGGCTCACGCCTCGGCCCCTCCGCCGATGGACGCGACACCGTCTTCGAGGTGAGAGAGGTGCGCCGGGGTGACATCGCGCGCGCTCACTTCTATTTCTCGGTGCGGTACAGCCTCCCCATCGGCTCCCAGGAGGAGGCTGTCCTCCGCGCCTGGCACGCCGCCGACCCGCCCGACGACCTCGAGTCCAGCCGCAACGACCGCATCGAGACCTACCAGCGCAACCGGAACCCCTTCATCGACCGACCGGACTTCGTGGAGCGCATCACGGACTTCTGAGCGTTGGCAAAGGCCCGGAGGGGGGATATAGTGCCCGCGCGCCCGTGGAAGCAGACAGGGCCAGAGTCCAGCCAAGGAGCAAGGAGCCATGAGCAAGCATCGTGAGAGCGTCTGGATCGTCGCCGCCGCCGCGCTGATCCTCGGCACGCTGGCCGCGTCCACCGCCAGCGCGCAGATCACCGACGAGGAGAAGCGCTACCTGGAAGAGAAGCGCAAAGGCCCCTCCGAGGTCTACGTCATCGCCCCGCGCCTCTGGGCCGTCACCATCCCTGGCTTCATCCTCGACCAGTTCTTCGACCGCCACGCCTCCACCTGGGAGGGCGGCACCAACCTCGCCACCGGCCTCGAGTTCATCTGGCGCACCCCCAAAAGCCACGAGTTCGTCTTCAGCCTCGACTACACCGACCTCACCATGCGCGACGAGTGGTGGGTCGAGGCCGATAAGCCCGTCCGACAGGCCGACTGGACCGAGTTCGGCCTCTCCCTCATCACCCTGGAGGTCGGCTACAACGGAATCTGGCCCATCTCCGACGTCTTCTCCTTCTACGCGGGCGCGGGCCTCGGCCTCTCCCTCGTCCTCGGGGAGGTCCAGAAGACCGACCCCACCCTCGCCTGCATCCAGTCCCTCGGCAACAGCCGAAACTCCAGCGATCTGGAGCGCCCGCCCTGCGAGAACCAGGGACAGCCCGCCCTGGAGGCCGGCAGCACCGAGCCCGAAGATGACATCCCCCCCGTCATCCCCCTCCCCCACGTCCTCGGCGGCGCCCAGATCACCGTCGCGGAGCACCTCGCCATACGCCTCCAGGTCGGCTGGCGTGTCTACTTCTACGGCGGACTCAGCGTCGGCTACGAGTGGTTCTAAGCACCCCAGGAGCCCCCCATGAACAAGGTCTTTGAGCGCGCCGAAGAGGCCATCGCGGACCTCCACGACGGCGCCACCCTCATGTCCGGCGGCTTCGGCCTCTCCGGAAACCCCGAGAACCTCATCCGCGCCCTCCGCGAGCGCGGCACCCGCGACCTCACCGTCATCTCCAACAACTGCGGCACCGACGCCTGCGGGCTCGGGATCCTCCTCCACAGCGGCCAGATCCGCAAGATGATCTCCAGCTACGTCGGAGAGAACAAAGAGTTCGCACGCCAGCTCCTCGCCGGAGAGCTGGAGGTCGAGCTGGTCCCCCAGGGCACCCTGGCCGAGCGCATCCGCGCCGCAGGCGCCGGCATCCCCGCCTTCTTCACCCCCACCGGCGTCGGCACCGTCGTCGCGGACGGCAAGGAGACCCGCGACTTCGACGGCGTCACCTACGTCATGGAGCGCGCCCTCCACGCCGACTTCGCCTTCGTCAAGGCCTGGAAGGGCGACCGACACGGCAACCTCGTCTTCCGCAAGACCGCCCGCAACTTCAACCCCCTCATGGCCCGCGCCGGCCGCGTCACCATCGCGGAGGTCGAAGAGCTGGTCGAGCCCGGCGACCTCGACCCCGACGCCATCCACGTCCCCGGCATCTACGTCCAGCGCATCCTCCGCGGCGAACGCTACGAGAAGTGGATCGAGCAGCGCACCACACGACCCCGCACCACCCCCCAGGAGGCCCCATGACCTGGACCCGCGAAGAGATGGCCCGACGCGTCGCCCAGGAGCTGCAGGACGGCTACTACGTCAACCTCGGCATCGGCATGCCCACCCTCGTCGCCAACTACATCCCCCAGGGCGTCGAGGTCGTCCTCCACTCCGAGAACGGGCTCCTCGGCATCGGACCCTTCCCCTTCGAAGGCGAAGAGGACCCCGACCTCATCAACGCCGGCAAGCAGACCGTCACCGAGCTGCCCGGCTCCGCCTTCTTCGACTCCGCCGAGAGCTTCGCCATGGTCCGCGGCGGACACCTCGACCTCACCATCCTCGGCGCCATGGAGGTCTCCGAGCACGGCGACCTCGCCAACTGGACCATCCCCGGCAAGATGATCAAGGGCATGGGCGGCGCCATGGACCTCGTCGCTGGCGCGCGTCGCGTCCTCGTCATGATGGCCCACACCTCCAGGGACGGCGCCTCCAAGGTCCTCCGCGCCTGCTCCCTCCCCCTCACCGGACGGCGCTGCGTCAGCCGCATCTTCACCGAGCTGGCCGTCTTTGACGTCACCCCAGACGGCCTCGTCCTCCTGGAGCTGGCCCCCGGCGTCACCCTCGAACACCTCCGCGCCGTCACCGAGGCCTCCTTCCGCCTCGCCCCCCCCCTCGCCCCCTAGCCCCCCGACCGCACGCCCCAGGGAGCGTGTCCAGCGCGCGCGGCGGCCCTCTCAGGGAGGGCACCTTGAGCCTCCTCGGGGCCGAACCCCTTGACGCTCTGCGCGACTTCCTTCACATTGCGATGTCTCAGGCTCGCCCGCTCCGTGTGGGATCGTCATTCGAATCCTCGTGGGGTGCAGGATGTACGCTTGTCTCGCGCTGCGGCGCGCCTGCGCCGCGCGCTCTCTGGTTATAATCAGCAAATCAACAGGAATTACATGACTTGGACGCCTGGAGCCCTCATCGAGTACAGCGACAAGGACGGCTACGCCCTGGGCGCAGTGCTTGAGGACGGCAAGTCGCTCCTGGTGCTGGACGCGCGCGGCCAGAAGGTCCGCGTCTCGCTCAAGAACATCACCGCCGGTCCCCTGGGGCGCGGCACGACCGCCCAGTCCATCGCCGCGCTGGCCGCCGAGCTGGACGCCCTGACGACCCGCGGCGACCTGGCCGAGGTCTGGGAGCTGGTCCTCATGGAGGGCGAGCCCCAGACCCTCCCCGCCCTGGCGGAGCTGCTCTTCGGGGAGGCCACCCCCGTCACCGAGCTGGCCGCCACGCGCCTCCTCCGCGCTCAGGACATCTACTTCCGCCCCCGGCGCGACCTCTGGGAGGCCCGCCCCCCCGAGCTGGTCGAGGAGCTGCGCGCCCAGCGCGAGCGCGAGCGCGCCGCCGCACGCGAGCGCGAGGCCCTCGCCGGAACCGTCGCCCAGCTCCTCGCCGCCTCCGGCGACCGCGCCGCCCGCCGCGCCGCCTTCGAGGCCGCCCGCCAGGCCAGCGGCCTCTTCGCCGCCCAGATGGACCTCCTCATCGAGCTGGCCGCCTGGCAGGACGACGCCCCCCGCCGCGCCAAGGCCCAGGAGGTCCTCGACGCCCTCGCCCCCACCCTCGACGCCGCCGGGGTCGAGGGCAAGGGCCCCGCCCAGGCCTTCGAGGCCCTGGTCCGCCTGGGGCGCTTCTCCCGCTGGGAGAACCTCTGGATGATCCGCTACGGCGTCCGCGGCCCCTTCCCTCAGGACGTCCTCCAGGCGCTCCAGGCCCGCCTCGACGAGCTGCCCTTCCTCAAGACCCAGGACCCCGCCGCGATCGAGCCCGTCGGGTGCTGGCGCCGCGAGGACCTGACGGCGATCCCGGTGGTGACCATCGACGCCCCCTCCACGCTGGACATCGACGACGGCGTGAGCCTCGCGCCGCGCCCCGGCGGCGGCTGGTCCCTCGGGATCCACATCGCGGACCCCGCCTCGGTGGTGCCGCAGGGGCACCCGCTGGACGAGGAGGCCCGCCGCCGGGGCACCTCCGTCTACATGCCCGGCCTCACGGTGCCCATGTTCCCCCTCGCCCTCTCCGAGGGCGCCGTCAGCCTCCTGGAGGGCCAGCTTCGCCCCGCCATGTCGTACCTGGTGGAGCTGGACGACGCCCTCCAGATCCAGGACTGGCGCCTGGCGGCCTCCTGGGTCCGCGTCCGCCACCGCATGAGCTACGCCCAGGTGGACGCCATCCTCGCCGGTGAGGAGGAGCACCCCCAGCGGGAGATGCTGGCGGGCCTGGACGCCGTGTCCAAGGCGCTCAAGCGCCGGCGCCTGGAGCGCGGCGCGGTCATCATGTCCTTCCCCGACGCCGACATCACCCTGGAGGGCGAGCGCGACGAGGAGGGGCGCCTCTGGGAGCTGACCTCTGTCGAGGTCAGCCCCGCCGAGCGCGAGGCGTCGCGCCACCTCATCGGGGAGCTGATGATCCTGGTGGGCGAGCTGACGGGCCTCTACACGGCGCGGCACCAGCTCCCGGCCCTCTACCGCATCCAGGCGCCCCCGGTGAACCCGGACGGCGAGGTGCCGCCGATGACGGGGCGGGAGCTGGATCTGCTGGAGAGCTTCGAGCTGCGGCGCTTCATGCAGCGCGGCGAGGTGCGGACCCACGTGGGGGCCCACTTCGGCCTGGGGCTGGAGGCGTATGTGCAGGCGACGAGCCCGATCCGGCGCTACGGGGATCTGGTGCATCACCGCCAGCTCCAGGCGCATCTCCTGGGCGAGCCGCTGCCCTACGACGAGGCGCAGATCGTGGCGGTGGCCGGGCAGGTGGACCTGCTGGCCTCGGACGCGGCCACGGTGCAGCGCGAGACGACGCGCTTCTGGAAGCTGGTGTGGCTGCACCAGCACAAGGACGAGCCGCTGACGGGGATCGCGATCCAGCACCCGCGGGACCGGAGTGATCGGGCCATCGTCGTGGTGGAGACCCTGGGGCTCACCACCCAGGTCGCCCTCACCGAGTCGGCGGCGCTCGGTGACCGCCTCCTCCTCAAGGTGGATCAGGTGCGACCGCGCCGCGACACCTTCTCGTTGCGGATGGTGGGGCGGGCTTGATATAGTGGCGGGTGATGTTGGGTTCTCTGGAGTCCACCCCCCAAGCTGACAGGGACACCATGAGCGATGTAGACGCCTATCAGATCGAGGTTGAGAAGAACGGCCGCTACGACGTCGTCGAGCTGATGATCGGCACGGTGCGCGGGCCACGCGGCAAGCGCAACCTGTACGGCGAGGCGCACATGCGGGACCTCTACACGCCGCGCATCTACTTCAAGGTGCAGCATGTGCAGAGCCTCGAAGAGCTCTTTGATCGCTTCATGACGCAGCTCATCCACCGCGGCTTCACCCCCCTGCGCTTCCGCGAGTCCACCAAGACCTACTGGGGCGACTGGTCCTACATCGATCTCTCGCGCTACGACACCGAGGATCTGGAGCGGGCCAAGGAGCGGATCAACTTCCTCTGACGCGGAGCGAGCAGGATGCAGAGCGGACGGCGCAGCGCCCTGGTGATCGCGATCCTGGGCTGGGTGGTCTGGGGGCTCGCGGCGTGCGGTCCTGCGTCGCCCGGCGGCGACGACGACGCCTGCGAGCGCAGCAGCGAGTGCGACGACCCCACCCAGCGCTGCGTCGAGGGGCGCTGCGTGAACGAGTGCGGCGACGACCGCGACTGCACCGCCGGCCTCTCCTGCGTCGAGGGCCTCTGCGTCGAGGCCGGCGATCCCTGCCGCGCCGACCGCGAGTGCCGCTTCGATCAGACCTGCGTCCAGGGGCTCTGCCAGGACATCGAGGGCTACTGCGAGCAGAACCGGGACTGCCCCAACGGCTCCCGCTGCGACGGCGACGCCCGGCGCTGCGTCGCAGACCCCGGCTCCTGCGTCACCGAGGCCGAGTGCGTTCTTGGGGAGCTGTGCCAGGGGGGGCGCTGCGTCCCTGACAATTCTGTAAACAACAGCCCGTCCAACAACGCGCCCCTCAACAACAATCCGGCGAACAACACCCCGGCGAACAACAACCCGGTCAACAACAACCCCGCCAACAACAACCCCGTCCCGGCGTGTCGCCTCAACAGCGAGTGCGCGCCAGGGGAGATCTGCACCGCGGGGGTCTGCGGCCCGGAGTGCGCGGCGGATCGGGACTGCCCGGTGGGGGAGGTGTGCGTCGGCGGGGCGTGTGCGCCAGACGCCTCCAACAACAACCCCAACCCGAGCGGGGCCTACTGGGACACGTGCGACAGCGCGGCGGCGTGCACCTCGGGGCTCTGCCTGGGGACGCCTCCCAACGGGCGCTGCGTGGCCGAGTGTGACCAGCGCGCCTCGTGCCCGCAGCAGCCGGTGTCTTCGCTCTGCATCCAGAGCTACCACCTGGTGACGCGCCAGGCGGGCGGGGATCAGCTCATCGGCCTCTGCTACCAGGACGACACGGGGACGCGCTGCGACCCAAGCCAGGCCAACAGCTGCTTCGACGGCCTCTGCGTCCAGCGCGCCCCCGGCGGCGCGCTGGAGGGGATCTGCTCCATCCGATGCCAGCGCGCCTCGGACTGCGCCGCCGGGATGGCGTGCGGCCCCAAGGAGTTCCAGGTCAACGGCCAGGCCCAGCTCATCGACGTCTGCGTCCCCATCGGGGAGGCGTGCGCTGGCGTCGGCGCCGAAGCCGCCGATCAGTGCTACTCCTCCTTCTGCGTCACCGAAGAGAACAACATCGGCCTCTGCACCACCCTCTGCGCTGATGGGCGCGACTGCCCCGCCGGGTGGAGCTGCCAGGATGTGGGCGGCGGGAGCGTGTGCCTGCGGTGACCCCCCCGGGGGGGGGGGGGGGGGGCGGCGGGCGGGCCGGGACCCCCCCCCCCCCCCCCCCCGGCCGCGGGGGGGGCGCCCGGA
>CAUJGC010000409.1 GCA_963169075.1 Myxococcota bacterium | reverse complement strand
CATGTCGAAGACGGGGGAGGGGTCGAGGGTGCCGTCGAGGACGTCGGCCATCAGCTCCTTCATGTAGGCGCGGACGGGGGCGGGGCCGCCGCGGAGGGTGGCGTTCTTGAAGAAGAGGCCCATGATGTCGAGGCCCTCCTGAGCGGGGCCGTGGGGGACGCCGACGTAGCCGATGGCGCCGCCGGGGCGGACCAGCTGGACGGCGTGCTGCATGGAGGAGGCGCTGCCGACGCACTCAAGCACATGGCGCGCGCCGCCGCGGGTCAAGGCGAGGACCTCTTCGACGGCCTCCTGGCCGCGGCTGCTGACGACATCGGTGGCGCCGAAGGCGCGGGCCTTCTGGAGCCGATCGGCGTGGTGGCCGATGATGATGATCCGCTCGGCGCCGAGGCGGCGTGCGGCGAGGACGGCGCAGAGGCCGACGGCGCCATCTCCGATGACGAGGGCGGTGGAGCCGGGGCGGACGCCCGCGCAGATGGCGGCGTGGTGGCCGGTGCCCATGACGTCGGTGAGGGGGAAGAGGGCGTCGAGGAGGGGATCGTTCTCGTGGACGTGCTCGGGGACGCGGACGAGGGTGCCGTCGGCCCAGGGGGCGCGGACGGCCTCGCCTTGGGCGCCGTCGGTGAGGCCTGCCCAGAAGCCGCCGTGGGTGCAGGAGGTGGGGAGGCCCGCGTGGCAGAACTCGCAGGTGCCGTCCGAGATGGCGAAGGGGGCCAGGACGAGGTCGCCCGGCTTGAGGTGACGCACCGCGGCGCCGACCTCCTCCACGACGCCCATGGGCTCGTGGCCCGTGCGGCTGCCGGGGGCGTAGGGCTGCTGGCCGCGGTAGAACCAGAGATCCGAGCCGCAGATGGCCGTGCGGGTGATGCGGACGATGGCGTCTGTCGGCGCGAGGATGCTTGGATCAGGCACATTGTCGATGCGGATATCTTCGTTACCGTGAAAAACTGCTGCTCTCATGCGTCACGCTCCAGCGGTGAGGGGTTGGGCGGCGGCCGAGGTCGCCGTGTGTCCTCAAGCTAAGCGGTGAGGCGGCGCGGCGGAATGGGGGTTCCTGCGGATGATCTGCCTGATCCTGTCAACGTGAGCATTCAAGGGGTCAGGCGGCGCCGCTGTAGGGGAGGGTGCTGGCCTCGGAGGGAGGGACGCTGAAGTAGCGCTTGAACTCGCGGCTGAACTGGGAGGGGCTGACGTAGCCGACCTCGTAGGCGGCCTCCTCGACGCGGAGCCCCTGGAAGACGAGGGCCTCCTTGGCCTTCAAGAGCCTGAGCTTCTTGAGGTATTGGAGCGGCGACTCGCCTGTGACCCCCTTGAAGGCGCGGTGGAAGGAGGAGGCGCTCATGCCGCTCTCCCGGGCCAGCTCCTCGACGCTGTGGGGCTGCTGGTAGTCGCCGTGGAGGCGCGCCAGCGCGCGGGCGATGCTGGCGTACTGGGTGTGGTGCTGGGTGAGGTCGTAGAGCACCTGACCTTGCGGGCTCCGCAGGATGCGGTAGACGACCTCCTCGAAGGCGGCGGCGCCCAGGATCAGGCGATCCATCGGGTCGTGGAGGCAGGTGATCAGGCGGGAGGTCGCGTGGATCAGCGCGTCGTCCATCGGCACAGGCTCGACCCCGGGGTGGCTCAGCCCCTGGGGGCGCGCGCTGAAGTCGAGGCGCTCCTGAAGCCGGGCGACGAGGTGGTGGAGGACCGCCAGGTCGATGTCGATCCGTATCCCGAGGAGCGGCTCCTCGGGGGTGGCGTGGACCTCGCATTCGAAGGGCACCGGCACGCCGAGGACGAGGCAGGCGTCCGCGTCGTACTGGAAGCGCCGCCCGCCGAGGTAGCCGATCTTGCGGCCCTGGCCGATGATCACGAGCCCGCTGCTGTAGAGGAGCGGGGAGCGGGGGATGGGGCGCTCGTCCCAGAAGAAGTGGACGCCGGGGACGCCGGTGGCGGTGATGCCCGCGACGCGCGCGGTGGGGAGGGTGCTCCGAAAGGCCTGGAGCACGGGGGCCAGGCTCGCCATGACAGCTCCGTGGGTGGGGATGTTGGGGTGGTGCGCGGCCCGCAGCGGGCTGCGCGTGACCTCAACGCGCGACGACGCAGGCTTCATACCCGAGCCAGGCCCCTGGGGCGAGCGAAGCCGCCGCACTTGAGAGGAATAGGCACGAGCTTGCCCTGATCGTTCATTCCCAGACGGCGAGGCGAGGCACAGACTTGGGGGCGCGGCGCCGAGGCCGCGTGGACTGTTGTGCTGAAGGAGCATCTCTTATGAATCAAGAAATCAAGAATATTGCGAGCGCATCTGTGACATTGGGCGCGCTGGCGTTGTCGGCGGGGTGCGCCTCCCAGGCGTCGGTCGCGCCGCTGGAGATCACCCCTGCGTCGGCGCGGGGCGCGGGGCCGGGGAGCCCGGAGTACTTTACGGGGGAGGTGCGCGTCTCGATGCTCTTCGGGCCTCAGGACGCGCGGCGCTTCGGGGCCGCGGACGTGTCGTTCGAGCCGGGGGCGCGCACGGCGTGGCACACGCACCCGGCGGGTCAGACGCTGGTGGTCCTCTCGGGGGAGGGCTGGGTGCAGGTGCGCGGCGAGGCGCGTCGGGAGATCCATCCAGGCGACGTGGTGTGGATCCCGCCGCATGTCCTGCACTGGCACGGCGCGACCGCGACGAGCCCCATGACCCATACGGCGCTCCAGGGGGAGGTGGACGGCGCGGTGGTCAGCTGGGGTGAGCTGGTGAGCGAGGGGGACTACCTCGGGGGCGCGGAGGGCGAGTGAGCGACGCGACGACAGCCCCGGCGCCGCGGCGCACCCTCGCGGCTGCGCTGCTGGGGTTCTTCATCATCACCCTGGACGCGCTGGTGGTCAGCGTGGCGCTGCCTGCGATCCGCGACACCTTCGGCGGCGAGATCACCGGGTTGCAGTGGGTGATGGACGGCTACACGCTCCCCTTCGCTGCGCTGCTGCTGCTCTCGGGGACGCTCTCGGACCGGCTGGGCGCGAAGCGCGCTTTCGGGGCTGGGCTGGCGCTCTTCATCGCCAGCTCGGGGGCCTGCGCGCTGGCCCCGTCTCTGGGGGTGCTGGTCGCGGCGCGGCTCCTCCAGGGGGCGGGCGCGGCGCTGATGACCCCGGCTTCACTGGCGCTGCTTGGGGAGGCGTACCCCGCACCCGCGGCGACCAGGCGCGCAGCGCCCATCCGATGATCCCGCTCCGGCTCTTTCGGGCGCGTGCGCCGCTGATCACGACCGCCTTCGGGTTCACCTTCATGGTCGGCTTCTATGGGATGGTGTTCTTGATGAGCCTCTTCTTGCAGGAGCAGCGGGGGTTGACCCCGCTGGAGACGGGGCTCGCCTTCCTGCCGGTGACAGGCTTCTCGATCTTCATGCCGATCGTCGCCGCGCGGATGGCGGAGCGCTTCGGGCCGTGGGCGCCCATCGTGCTGGGGCAGGCGGCGATGGCAGCGGGGCTTTTGGCGCTGGGGAGCTTCGCGGAGGGCGCCTCGACCCCGGCGCTGATCGCCATGATGATCCCGGTGGGCTTCGGAGGCGGGACCGCGATGCCATCGACGACCTCGCTGCTCCTCAACACCCTCCCCAGGGCGTGGTCGGGGACCGCGGGCGGGGTGCTCAACACGAGCCGCCAGGTCGGCGGCGCGACGGCGATCGCCGCCTTCGGGGCGCTGATCACGCGCCTCGGCTACGGCGTGGGGATGCAGGTGAGCCTGCTGGTCGCGGGGGGGCTGCTCCTCGTGACGCTCTGCGCCAGCTTCTCCTTGCGGGGGCTGGGGCAGGCGCATGTAAAACATGAAGAATAACAACATAAATATACACAAAAAAGGAGAACTCATGGACCCTCTCAAGACCCCCTGGACGCGGCGCCGCTTCATCCAGAACCTCTCCGCTGCGGGCGCGGCGCTGGCGCTCTCGGGGCCGGCGAGCGCGTGGGCCACAGGCGAGAAGCCGCGGCTCAAGGTGCGGGGCTACGCGGCGTTTGATCCTTCGGGGAAGCTGCGCCCCTGGGAGTTCGAGCGGCGCCCGGTGGGGGATCACGACGTCCTCATCGAGATCCGCTACGCGAGCATCTGCCACTCGGACATCCACCAGCTCCGGGGTGACTGGGGGCCGCAGCGCTACCCCCAGGTGCCAGGACACGAGATCGCCGGGGTCGTGACCGCCGTCGGCAAGGCCGTGACCCGCTTCAAGGTGGGCGACCGCGCAGGGGTGGGCTGCATGGTGGACAGCTGCATGACGTGCGAGCGCTGCACCCACGGCGAAGAGCACCACTGCGAGCGCGGCGAGACGCAGTGGACCTACGGCTACCCCAGCGCCGCCGAGCCGACCCGGATCACCCAGGGCGGCTACTCGACCCACATCGTGGTGCGGGACCACTTCGCGATCCACATCCCCGAGCACATCGCGCTCCAGGACGCGGCGCCGCTCCTCTGCGCCGGGATCACGACCTACTCCCCGCTCATGCGAGCCCAGCTCGACATCGGCGCCCGGGTCGGCGTCGCCGGGATCGGCGGCCTGGGCCACATGGCGGTGAAGCTGGCCGTCGCCCGCGGCGCCGAGGTCTACGCCTTCACCACCTCACCCAGCAAGGTGAAGGATCTCCTGGGCTTCGGGGTCAAGGAGGCCGTCGTGGTGGACGATGTCGCGAAGCTGCGCCCCTACCGCGGCAAGCTCGACTACATGCTCTCCACGATCCCGGCGCCCTTTGATGTCGCCGCCTACGCCGCCACCCTCAGACCCCACGGACGCTTCACCCAGGTCGGCATGCCCCCCGCCCAGGAGCTCAAGATCAGCGCCATCGGCCTCGCCGCGGCCCAGGTGGAGTTCAACGCGTCGCTGATCGGAGGCATCCCCGAGACGCAGGAGGTCGTGCACTACTGCGCCGACAACGGGATCAAACCCCAGATCGAGCTCATCCGCGCGAACCAGATCAACGAGGCCTGGGAGAAGGTGCTCCACAAGCAGGCGCGCTACCGCTACGTCATCGACGCAGCCACCTTCTGAGCCAAGAAGGGGTCCAGGGGAGCTTCCCCTGGCCGCCCGGGGCCCCAAAAACCACCAAC
>CAUJGC010000408.1 GCA_963169075.1 Myxococcota bacterium | reverse complement strand
GGGGCGCTGGCGAGCGCCGCGAGCGCGGGGTGGCGAGCGAGCGCAGCGTGGGAGGTCGGTGCCCCCCCGTCACGGGGGGGGCCGGGGGCGTTGCTCCGGGCTTTGCCCGGAGCTTACGCCCCCGGGGGGGTTGCGCGGGCTGGTGCGCTCTGCTAATGCTTATCCCGTATTCGTAGCTGAGGTCCGTGACCTCTCCACACGCCAGGGAGCTTCACCATGTCGCAGGTCATCTTCCGCCTCCTCTTTGACGACACGGGGCGCATCCGCCCGCCGCGCTTCCTCCCGACCCGGACGCTGCTCACGGGGGAGCGCCTCCTGGCGCGCCTCGACGGCCCGGCGGCCAGGGGGCTCCCCGAGGATGCGCGCCCCTGGATCGCGTCCCGCGCGTCGATCCTGCGCGAGCGCCTGGAGGCCCTCCGGGCCTACAAGCCCCCCGAGGCCGCCGCCGGACGGCTGGAGCCCTCCCCGGAGGCCCTGGCCATCGTCGGCGCCGAGGTCCTGAATGATCCGCAGCGCCTCGACCGCCTCATCGAGGCCATGCTCCGCAGCCTGGACAACATCACCCTCGGCCACGCCGAGCTGCCCGAGGAGACGCCCGCCGTCGAGATCGCCCGCGCCCTCCGCGCAGCCCTCTTCTTCGATGGGCGCCGCTTCGTCCAGCGCCCGCTGGATGAGCAATGGCTGGAGACCGAGAACCGCCTCGGCAGCATCTCCCCCGAGCTGCTCCAGGAGTCCTCGCTGCTGGGCGTCCAGACGCGCCTCCAACACCTGACCCTGCTCAACGAGCACCTGGGGCGCCTCCTCGGCCTGACCGCCAGCCTCCCCCAGCCCGAAGGCCCCTCCCAGCACGACCTCAACACCCAGGCCTCCCAGGCCCTCATCGCGCTCGTCGCCGCGATCTTCTCCGCCCTCCCCGACCCCGAGCAGGCCGACGCCCGCGCCGCGCTCCTGGAGCCCGTGCTGAAGGAGCTGTGACCCACCCGTGACGGCAACCCCCCCGGCTGCGTAACCGCCGACTCCGCTACGCTCGCAGGAGCAACGGGGCCGGTCCCCCCCGTGACGGCAACCCCCCCGGCTGCGTAACCGCCGACTCCGCTACGCTTCGTCAGCGGAACGCAGCCGGTCCCCCCCGTGACGGGGGGACACCGACCTCCCTCGCTCCGCTCGCTCGCCACCGGTCGCCACCCCCCCCCCCCGCGCCCCCAGCGACCCGTCGGTGCCCCCCCGTCACGGGGGGGGCCGGGGCCGTTCGTCTGGCCGAGCAGGCCAGACGTTACGGCCCCGGGGGGGTCTGCATGTGCTTGTAGAGCCGCATCAGGATATCGCTGAGGGCCTCTTCGGGGGGGCGGTCATCGATCTGGCGTTCGCGCTCGCAGAAGGGACAGGTGGCGGCTTCGCTCTGGAAGAAGCGACGGCAGCCGCCGCAGGGGCGGAGCTGCTTTGGCAGATCGTGGCGCCACGCGCTGGCGGCCGGATCTTGAATTGGCAATTCATCTGGGGAGGGGTCGGAGCCGTCGAGGCGCTCTGGCAGAAGCTCCCAGGAGGCGCGATCGAAGGGCGCGCCGGGTGCCGGCGCCCGCTGGACCAGGCGCTCGCGCAGGTTCTGCTTTGCCAGCGTCTCGGCGCGGTGGTGACAGAAGGGGTTGTCGCCTGCCACGCCGGTGAGGACCTGGTGGGTCCAGGTGCAGCCCGCCTGGCAGACCTCGGCGTAGTAGCAGGTGCGGCAGAAGCCGCCGAGATCTTCGCGGGTGCGGGCGCGGGCGAAGGCCAGCTCGGGTGCCTGCTCCCAGACCTCGCGGAGGGAGCGGTCGCGGATGTTGCCGCCGCCGTACTCGGCGGTGGTGAGGGAGGGGCAGCCCTTGATCGTGCCGTCGGCCTCCAGGCCCAGGACGCCGACGCCTGCGGCGCAGCCGCTCCAGTGGGTGCCCGCCTCCCCGAGGTTCTGGCGGATGATCTCCTCGTGGGGGCCGAAGAAGCCGATGTTGTTGCCAGGCTGGACGGAGACGCCGCGGGCGTCGCCGTCCTTCACCAGCCGGGCCACCTCGGGGATGACCTCCAGCAGCTCGAAGGGCTGGAGGAGGAGGTCGGTGTTCTCGTTGGCGCGCCCCATCGCCACGGTGAGCTGGAGCTGCCAGCGCTTCACCCCAAGCTCCACCAGGAGGTCGAGGAGCGCCGGGAGCTGGTGGCGCGAGCGGGGGTTGATCTGGGTGTTGACCGAGGCCCGCATGCCGCGGGCGTGGACGTTGCGGATCGCCTCCACCGCGCGGTCGAAGGAGCCCGGGACGCCGCGCTGGAGGTCGTGGGTCTCCCCGATGCCGTCGATGGAGACGCCCACATGGCGGAGGCCCGCCTGCCAGGCGGCCTCGATGCGGGCGGGGGTCAGGTTGCGGGCGCCGGTCTGGACCCCGCAGTAGATCCCCCGCTCCACGATCGCCGCGATCAGCGTCGTCCAATCCCGTCTCAGGTACGCCTCGCCGCCGATCAGCGTGATCTCGCGGCAGCCCATCTGGTGGAGCTGGTCGATGAGGTCGATGCACTCGTCGGTGGTCAGCTCGTCCGGGCGGCGCTGCTCGGCCCGCGACCCGCAGTGGGCGCACTTGAGGTCGCAGGCGAGGGTGATCTCCCAGACCGCGTGGACAGGCCGGGGGTGCGCGAGATCGTCCGCGGTGAAGCGGCGCTGGGAGGCGTCCTGAGACGACATGGGCGACCTCAGCGGGGCTGGGAGGCGGGCTGGGAGGCGGGGGCTTTCTGGCGGGCGCGCTCCTGCTGGACGCGGGCCTTGATGGCGCGGAGCTGATCGATGAGCTTCTTGAACTCGGCGTCGCTCTCCATGTCGGCCTTGCCCTCGGCGGTGTTGGCATAGGCGAGGAGGGCGTCGGCGGCCTTCTCCAGCTCCTGGGCCTTCTGGGTCTCGCCGCGCTGGAAGGTGGTCTCCCAGACGATGCCGTAGAGGGCGCCTGCGGCAGGGCGGCGGCTGGCGGCGGGGGCGGTGCTGGGGCGATCCCCGCGCTGGTTGTCCTGGGCGGCGCCCTCGACGGCGACGCCGGTGAGGAGCCCTGCGGCGACGAGGGCGGCGGCGAGCTGCTGGAGGAGTTCCTGCTTCTTCATGGTGTGCGCTCCGGGTGGGGGGTGGGGGGTGGCGGAGGCAGCGCCTCGCTCGTGGCTCAGACGACGGCGGCAGCGCGGGTATGCACCGCCGCCAGGAGGTTACTTCGCGCGGCGGCGCTGGATGCTGGCCTTGGCGGCGCGCAGCTCCTGGATGAGCTTCTTGAAGCCGGGATCGCGGCGCTGCTCCTCCAGGCCCTCGGGGGAGTCGGCGTAGGTGAGCAGCTCGTCCACCGCGGACTCCAGGCCGTCGAGGGAGGGGGCGTTGGAGACGGGCGGCTTCGGCACGGGCTCGACCATCGGCATCCCGTAGATGGCGACGGGCGTGTTGCGCTGCTCGGCAGGGTTCTCCTGGGCGTTGGCCTGTGCGGCGCCGCCGAGGAGTCCCGCGGCGAGGAGGGCGGCGGTGAGCTGACGGAGGGCCTGGTCGCGCGGCATTGCGTCACTCTCCTGCTTCGGGGTCGGCGGGCGGGGCCTGATCGCCCTCGCGCCGCTGGTTTACGCTGGCCTTGATGGCGCGCAGCTCCTCGACGAGCTGCCTGAACTGGGGGTCGCGGGCCTGCTCGTCCTGTCCCTCGGGGGTGTCGGCGTAGGTGAGCACCTCGTCGACGGCGGACTCCAGCTGATCCAGGGAGGGGGCCTGGGTGGTCGGCGCAGGCGGCTCCTCCCAGGCGGGGGGGCCGTAGAGGGTCTGCTCGGCGGGGGTGAAGACGCTGCACGCGGCGCCGCTGAGGAGCCCTGCGGCGAGCAGGGTGGCGGCGAGGCGCTGGAGCAGGGCATCTCTCTGCATGGCGGGGCTCCTGAAGGGGTGGAGGGCCTGACGTGAGGTCCTGAGCCCTGAGGATGGCGGGTTTGGGGGTGGAGGTCAACCCCCCCGGGGGCGTAACGTCAGGCCTGCTCGGCCAGACGAACGCCCCCGGTCCCCCCCGGGGCCGGGCGCAACCCCCCCCGGGCGACAGCACCCCCACCCACAGGGGGCCCCCCCCCCCC
>CAUJGC010000407.1 GCA_963169075.1 Myxococcota bacterium | reverse complement strand
TTCCTCCTGAGAGCGCAGCGAACAGGAGGAACGCAGCCGGGGGGGTTGTCATTGGATGATGATCTTGAGGTGATCGAGGAGCTTGTTGAGGAGGAGGCCGCCGGTGAGGGCGGCGTTGGTGCCGGTGATGCGCTGGAGGGCGGGGCGCTTGAGGGCGAAGAGGCGGTTGATCTCGGCCTCGGAGAGGGTCTGGGAGAGGTGGAGGTGGGTGAGGGCGGGGAGGTGGTCGGAGAGGAGGAGATCGGAGACGGCGCCTTCGGGGAGGGTGGTGGTGAGGGTGAGGTGGGTGAGGTGGGGGAGATCGGCGCGCTGGAGGAAGGAGGGGTTGTCTGCGGTGATGAAGATGCCCTGGAGCTTGAGGGTGCGAAGGTCGCGCAGGGCCGGGTTGGCGAAGACGACGGCGCAGGGGGCGGGATCGCCGAGGAGGACCTCCAGGGTGTGGAGGCCCGCGAGGCGAGGCGAGGCGAGGAGGTCGAGGCGCTCGGCCTCGGCGGCGGGGTCGTGGGTGTAGGTGTTGAGGAGGAGGCCGCGGAGGTTGGCGAGGAGGGGGGCCGCGGCGAGGGCCGCGTAGACGCCGGGGACGGCGCGCCCGCGCAGCTCCAGGGTGTCGAGGCGCTGGAGGTGGGGCGCGGCGAGGAGGTCGGGCCAGGCGAGCAGGGCGTCCTGGGTGTCGGGGGGGGTGAGGCGGAGGGATCGGAGGGTGTCGAGGTGTGCGGCGTCCGCGAAGAAGCGGCAGGGGTTGCCGTTCTTGAGGGCGAGGTCGGAGATGTCGAGGTGGGTGAGCTCGGGCCAGGCCCCGGGCGCGAAGAGGTCGGAGGCCGTGCGGAGGTCGAGCTTCACGTCGGAGATGCGGAGGCGCTGGAGGCCGCGCAGGTGGGGGGCGGCGACGAAGGCGGCCCAGGCGTCGCGCGAGAGGGGGCTCTTGGCGAAGCTGAGGGAGCGGAGCTTGCTGAGGTGGGCGCAGGCGAAGAGGCGCAGCCCCGCCTTGCTGTTGAGGTTCGTGCCGAAGGTCGCCGCGCGGACCAGGCGGAGCTTCGGGTGATCCTCGCCGCTGAGCGCCGTGGGCAGCCAGGGGTTGAGGCCGGCGTGGAGCTGCTCCTCCAGGGGGAGGGTGTCGAGCCAGGCGTCCACATAGTCGATGGCGGCCTGCTGGGCGTCGCCCTGGAGCTTGTCGATGGCCTCGGTGAGGTCGTACCAGCGCTGTTGGAGGGAGCGGTCCTGATGGATCAGCTCGCGGAGCAGCTCCAGGCCGTCGCTGGGGGCGAGGGTCGCGGGCTCGGGGGCGGCGGCGGGGAGGCGGCCGCGCATCAGGCGGAGCAGATCGTGCTCTCCGATCACCTGCGCCCCGGCGGCCACGGCGTCGCGCGCGGCCGCGCCGAACTCCTCGCCGCGGGCGGGGGTGGGGCCTTCGGTGACGAGGAAGTCGAGCTTGTTGGAGACGCTGGAGACCGTGCGGGCGCCGCGCTCCGCCAGGAGCGGCGCGAGCTGCTTGGAGGTCCAGGTCTTGAGGCGCCCGTAGATGTACCAGGTCCTGCCCTGGAACCAGGTCCGCTGGACCTCCTCCAGCGTGGGCGGCCTGGGATCGAGGAGGGCGCTGGCCCCCTCAAAGACCCAGCGCTCGCGGGAGGCGCCGCCCGCCTCGATCCAGGCGGTGATGAGCGCCTGGCCGAAGGCGTCGAGGCTCTCGGGGAGCGCGATGGCCTGAAGCTCCTGGAGGGCCGCAGGGGCCTCGGGCGCGTCGAGGTGACCCAGGAGGAGGCGGAGGGGCTCCAGGGCCTCCCCAGACAGCGCCGCGCCGCTCCGGAGGGCGATCGCGGGGAGGGTCGAGGGGCTCCAGAAGGCGGCAGGCTTCGGCTTCCAGGTCGCAGGGGGCGTGCGGAGCCACGCGGGCAGCTCCTCCGCAGCGGGCGCCGGCGGCGCGGCGTCCCCCGCCGCCGCCTCGCTTGTCCGCGCGCTCCAGAGCGCGCGCTGGGCCGGGGTCCACCCCTCCGCCCAGGCGTCGATCTCCCCCGCGTGTCGCGTCAGGAGCGAGCGCAGCATCCCGTCCTCGCCGCTGGCCTGCGCGTGCTCCAGGGCCGCGGGGATGAAGAGGTGGGGCGCGCGGGCGGCGAAGGCCTCGACGGCCTGGAGGGAGGCCGGGGAGGCGCCGCGGGCGGCGAGCCACGCAGCGGCCTCCGGGCTGTCGATCAGGGCGATCGTCTCCGCGACGGCGCCCTCCAGCGTCGCCTGGAGGGCGTTGTTGGGGGTCTGGCGGGAGGCCTGGAGGGTCTTGCCGGTCCAGAGGGCGTCGAGCACCTGGGGCGTGGCGTGCTGGAAGGCGTCCAGGAAGGTGGGCAGCTCCGCGAGGGGGAGCCGCCCGTAGCGCTGCTGGGTGTTCTGGTGCGCCTCCAGGACCCGCGGCGCGTCCCGGGGCTCCAGGGCGAGGAGGACGAAGGGCATGTGGGCAGGCCACTCGCCGCGCTGGGCGGCCTCCTCCAGCACCTCCCGCGCCCAGGCAGGCTCCGCGAAGGCGTAGGCCAGAGCGGCGCGGCGGAAGCCGGGGGCGTCTACGCGGAGGGCGTCGGCGCGGGCGTGGACGGCGGCGAAGGCGGCGTCGTCGAGGGTGGCGAGCCAGGCGCGGACGTGGCTCCACGCGCCGGGGAGGGCCGCCGAGGTCTCCGTCCGGCCCTGGAGGAGCCCGCGCGGCGAGTACTCCAGCGCGTAGCGGACGGTGAAGCAGGCGGTGCGGGCGCCGCTGTTCTCCCGGTGCCAGCGGAGGGTCTCGACCGCGGCGTCGAGGGCGAAGGTGGCGCCGGTGTGGGCGGTCCAGTAGCGCAGGAAGGTGTCCATGACCGCCGCGCGGACGGGGGCGGTCCAGTAGTCCGAGACGCCGAAGAGGGTCGCGACGATGGCCTCCTGGGTGACGTCGAGGGCCTCGGGGCAGGCGCCGCGCTGGAGGCTCTGGAGGGCCTCGACGCCCTCCTGGTAGCGGGTCGCGGCGAGGTCGTCCCCGACGAAGGTGACGTTGGCGGGGGCCTGGAGGCGGAGCTTGGGCTGGAGCTTCTTGAAGTCCTTGAGGAGCTGCGCCCAGAGCTTGTCCAGGGAGAGGGGCGCCGCAGGCTGCGCAGGGCGCGGGCGCGGCGCGCGGGCCTTGAGGGCTTCGGGGGTCCAGGCGATGTGCACAGCGGGAGAGGTCATGGGGGCTCCAGGGCGGCGATGGGATCAGCAGGCGCGCGCAGCGCGTGGGAGGATTGTGCCACCCCGGGGCGCGCGCGTCCAGCGGCGGCGCGGGCCGGGCGGGGAGATTGACACCGCTTGGGGGAGTGTGTCATGGTTCGGCGCAGGACCGGGAGCGCACCGGCAGGCCTTGAAGAAGAACCATGCACCGCCGTGGAGGCTGCTTTGGCATGAGGACCAGAACGCACACATCCCCCCGGATCAAGCCGCTCGGGCTGTTTTTGCTGGGGCTTCTGGCGATGGGGCTCGCAGCTTCGGGCTGCGGAGACGATTTTGGCACCGAGTGCAGCTTGCCTGACAACGACGCGGTGCGTGCAGCGTGCCGCAGCGCCGTGGACGAGACGACCAACGAGGAGGAGCAGTCCTCGTGCGTGGTGGAGAACATCGTGGAGTGCGACGCGCGGATCTGCGCGCGCTACCGCGGCTCTCAGCCCTTCTGCACGGTGCGCTGCGACGGCCCGAGCGACACCTCGTGCCCGCAGAGCGCGTTCTGCGCGGAGTTCGTGATCGGGACCGGCAACTACTATTGCGTGAAGTCGGAGCTGGAGGGGCGCTGAGGCCCCCCAGGCTCAGGGCTCTTCAGCGCGGAAGGCCGCCGGCAGGTGGGTGATCGTGCCTTCGGGGAGGAGGACGCCGATCACGTCCATGGAGACAGGCTGCGCCGCGAAGGCCCGCCCGACGGAGGCCAGGTAGAGCCTGGCGACGCGGAGGACCTGGCGCTGCTTGGCCGGGGTCACGGTCCACTCGGGCCGGATGAGGCGGGAGAGGCGCCGGGTGCGGACCTCGACAAAGGCGAGGTGCGCGCGCTCTGGCGCGAGGGCGACGATGTCCAGCTCCCCGAGGGCGGGGTTGAAGGCCGGGCTCCAGTTGCGGTGGAGGAGGGTGTAGCCGCGCTGGGTGAGCCACGCAGCGGCCAGCTCCTCTCCGTCGCGGCCTGTGGCCTCGCGCTCGTCGAGGCGTGGGGCGGGGGTGTTGCGCTGGGACGCGGGGGTCCAGCGACGATCTTGACGTGTTTGTAATCTCATCTCAACGCGCTCAAAGCCTGGTCTTGAGAGACGACGCGGCGACTGCGCTGCTCATAAGAACAGATGTCCGCACGTCTGTCAAGCGGCGCTGGGCGCGACGCCTGCGAAGGAGCGTCGGTGGAAGGGTGAGGCGCCGAGGGCGGCGATGGCCTGCTTGTGGGCGGCGGTGGGGTAGCCTTTGTGCCCTGCGAGGCCGTAGCCGGGCCAGAGGTCTTCGGCGCGAGCCATGATCTGATCGCGGGTGACCTTGGCGAGGATGCTGGCGGCGGCGATGTGGAAGGAGAGCGCGTCTCCTTTGACGACGGCGCGTTGGCGGAGGGCGGCGGCTGGGGCGCCTGGGATGTGGAGGGTGGCGTTGCCGTCGATGAGGAGGAGGAGCGCGGCGGGGTCGTCGTCGGGGACGTCGTCGAGGGTGCGGGTCGAGGCGAGGAGGTGGGCGCCGCGTGGGGGCTGATCGACGCGGAGGTCTTCGGCGTACCAGGCGGGCTCGACGGCGGTGTCGTCCTCGACGCGGCGGAGGTCGAGGGGGGAGGGCTGGAGGGTCCAGGGGGGTGTGGTGAGGGATCCGAGGAGGGCCTCGGCGGCGAGGGCCATGCCGTGGAAGGTGGCCTGGAGGATGTTGACGCGGTCGATGTGGTCGGCGTGGACGTGGGCGACCGCCCAGGCGCGGGCGTCGAGGAGGATGTGGGGGAGGAGGGCGTCGCGGCGGGCCTCGGAGAGCTTTTTGGAGTCGTCGAGGGCGTCGATCCAGGGGGAGCGGGGGGCGTCGCGGAGGGCGCGGGGGTGGAGGGCGACGGCGGCGACGGAGACGGGTCCGGCGAGGGGTCCGCGTCCGGCTTCATCGAGGCCGATGAGGGCGGGCGGGGTGGGGAGGTCTGCGGTCCAGAGCTCGGCCTCGACGGCGCCCATGCGGAGGGCGCGGGGCTGGGCGGCGAGGTGGGGTGTAGGGTTTGAGGCGAGGAGGTCGAGCTGATCGGCGGCGGTCGGGGTGCGGCGGGGCGGGGTCATGGGGCGGGGGCTCCGTCGGGGGAGAGGACGACGACGTTGGCGCGCGAGGCGAGGGAGTGGAGCATCTTGTTGAGGTGTGCAGCGGCCTTCTCGGGGAGGTCGCGGGTGGGGTCGGGGAGGAGGAGGAGTCGGCACGAGGCGAGGGGGTGGCCTTCGGCGGTGCTGGCGTAGATGGCGGAGAGGAGGGCGAGGAGGAGGAGGCGTGCCTCGGCGGGTCGCTCGGTGAGGCGCGCGGGGAGGTCGGCGTTGGGGGCGAAGAGGTCGCCCGTGGGGGTGAGGGTGACGCCCTCCCAGGTGGGTCCGGCGAGGTGGGTGGCGAGCTTGTTGAAGGTGGAGGCGGCTTTTTCGATCATGCGCCCCATGACGAAGAGGCCGCGTGCGTTGGCGAGGGCTGCGGCGGCGCGGAAGGGGGTGAGGGGATCGGCGCTCTCGTCGGCTGCGAGTTGCGTCGGGGCGGTGCCTTCGGCGCGCTGGAGGGCGAGGAGGTCGAAGCCGCGGTCCAGCAGCTCCTGCTCCAGCTCGTAGCTGGGCATGCCGGGGTCGTCGATGGCGCTCTGGCGTTGCTTGATGCGCTCCTGCTCGCGCTGGAGGTTGTCGAGCTTGGCGCGGAGGGTCTGGATGTGGGCCTGGAGGGCGGGATCGGGCTCTTCGGCGGCGTGGCTCTCCTCGTCGGGGTGGATCCGCTCCAGGTCGCTGAGGCGCTCGCGGAGCTGGAGGAGGTCGCGGGATTGGGTGCGCTGGAGGAGGGTGTTGAGGCGTCGCTCCAGGGCAGCGCCCTCCTCCTGGGTGGCGGCGGCGCGTCGGCGGAGCTGGCCGAGGCGCAGCTCGCGCTGGTCGGCGCGCTCGATGCGGCCGAAGCGCCGGAGGAGGGTGGAGGCGGAGACGCCGAGGAGGATGATGTTGAGGAGGGCGACGGCGCGGAGTCCGGTGACGGCGCTGACGATGTAGACGATGAGGGCGACGGCGAGGGGCGCCCAGAGCCCGACCTCCCTCCAGAGGGGCGCGTTGGCGTCGGCGCGCTGGGCGCTCTCCAGCTCCAGGTCGAGGTGGGTGGCCTTCTCCGCGAGGTCGGCGCGCTGGGTGTCGAGGTTCTTGAGGAAGGCGCGGTCGTCATCGGAGAGGGCGCGGAGGGCTTCGAGATCGGCGCGCGGTGGCTGGGCGGCGGCGCGCTGCGGCGAGGCGGAGGCGCCGTAGCGGCCGAGGTCGCGCTCCAGGTCACGCTGATCGGCGCGCAGCTCGTCGGCGCGTTGCTGGAGGTCCTCCAGCTCGACGGCGGCGCGGTGGAGGCTGATGAGGCGCCCGACCTCCGCGTCCTGGGTGGGCGCGCTGGCGAGGCTGACGCGCTGGAGGGCCTGGGGGAGGAGCGTCCATGCGTGGAGGAGGGCGAAGTCGGCGTAGGGGGGGAGGCCGAGGCGCTGGGTGAGGAGCTCTTCGGTGTCGTGGGCGCCTCGCGCGATCTGGGCTTCGGCGTCGGGGTCGGTGACGTCCTTGACGAGGATGGAGTCGGCGTCGAGGCGCCGGAAGATCTTGTAGGTGCTGCTGCGCCGCCCCTGCGCTTCAAGGACGAGGCCGATGCGCAGGTCTTCGCCGCTGGCGTCTGCGAGGTGCCGGAGGGTGTCCTGGGGCGCGGAGGCGGGATAGAGGAGGGCGAGGACGAGGTGAAGGAAGGGTTGCGGATCGATGCCTGGGGGGAGCTTGAGCCTGGCGAGCCCGGCTTCGACGCGGATGCGCGCGGGGCGTGTGACGCCGAAGACTCCCTGGAAGACGACCTCGCGGAGCCACATGGTCGAGCGACCTCCTCGTGATGCAGTGGCGGTTGTTGCCCCGATCAGGCAGGAGCGGAGGTTAGCACGGAGCGCGCGTGGAGGCCAGGGTTGTCCCAAGCGCAGACACCCCGCCGAGGCGAGGCCAGGGCGGGGTGTGTGCGGCGGAGCCCGAGATCAGATGCGCCCGTTGCGGGAGCGCTTGGTCTTGATGCGAGCCGCCTTGCCGCGAAGCTCGCGGAGGTAGTGGAGCTTGGCGCGGCGGACCTTCCCGAAGGAGACGACCTCGATCTTCTCGATGCGGGGGGAGTGGACCGGGAAGACGCGCTCGACGCCGACGCCGTGGGAGATCTTACGCACGGTGAAGGTCTCGCGGGCCTGGGAGCCGGCGATACGGATGATGTTGCCTTCGAAGATCTGGACGCGCTCCTTGTCGCCTTCCTTGATCTTGACGTGGACGCGGACGAGGTCACCGGGCTGGAAGCGGGGGACATCGGCGCGGATGTAGCGGGCCTCGATCTGGGAGATAATATTGGACATCACTCACCTTCCCGTGCGGAGTCAGGGTGTGCTCCGCTGCTATAGGCATGCCGCCAGCGTCGTGCTTCGTCGAGGAGCTGGAGGCGTTTGGGGTCAAGCTCGATACCTGCCAGGAGGTCAGGTCTTCGCTCCAGGGTGCGCAGGAGGGCCATGCTGTGGCGCCAGCGCGCGATCTTGGCGTGGTCCCCGCTGGTGAGGATCTCCGGCACGCCCTGTCCGCGGAAGACGGCGGGGCGTGTGTAGTGGGGATACTCCAGCAGGTGTGAGGCGAAGGACTCCTCATCGGCGCTTGTGGCGTTTCCGAGGACGCCCGGCAGGAGCCTGACCACCGCGTCAAGGATGGCGAGGGCTGCGGGTTCTCCGCCTGTCATGACGAAATCACCGAGGCTGATCTCCCGGTCGATGTAGGTCATGGTGCGCTCATCGAAGCCTTCGTACCGTCCGCAGAGGAGGGTGAGGGCGGGATGGGCGGCGAGTTCGCGGGCGAGCTTCTGTGACATGGGCTCGCCTGCGGGGGTGAGGGCGACGCGGAGCGGGGGTGTGAGCCCGCGCTGGGTGCGTCGTCGCTCGGCTTCTTCGAGGGCCGCGACGACGACATCGACCTTCATGACCATCCCTGCGCCGCCGCCGTAGGGCGTATCGTCGCAGGTGCGGTGCTTGTCGGTGGAGAAGTCGCGGATGTCGATGAGGTCGTAGCTCCAGAGTCCGCGCTCGAGGGCGCGTCCCAGGACGCTGGCCCCCAGCGCGGGTCCGAAGAAGTCCGGGAAGAGGGTGAGGATGGTGGCCTCGAAGGGCATGGCCGCGTCGTGGTCCATCGTCAGGTTCCCGGTTCGATGGGCGTCGTGGTGGCCTCGACGAGCCCCTCGGGGGGGCTGACTCGGATCACGTCGTCCGTGTGGAGTTCGACCATCGCGCGAGCGAAGGGGATGAGGACCTCGCGGTTCTCGCTTCGGTCGCGGATGACGAGGATGGGTCCGCCTGGGGTATCCCAGACGGCTTCGAGGGTGCCGAGGGGTGTCTCATCGGCCAGGACGACGCGTCGTCCGACGAGGTCATGGTGATAGAACTCATCGGGGTCGTCGAGGGCGGGGAGGTCGTTCTTGTGCACCCAGACGAAGTGGTTGTTGAGCGCCTCGGCGGCGGTCCTGGTGTGGACCTTGTCGAGGGTGAGGAGGACATGGCGCTGGGCGACGCGCGCAGCGCGGACGGTGTAGGGGGAGCGAGGCCCTGTCTCGTTGGGGGAGATGAAGACCGTCTCCGCCTCGAAGAGCGCCTCGGAGTCCTCCGAGAAGGTCCATGCGCGCAGCTCACCGCGGATGCCGTGAGGGCGTCCGAGGCGTGCGACGAGCACCATGTCATCAGGTGAGGCCATGGGGTGACGGGCTCCTCAAGCCTCCCCGGCGATCAGCCGGCGATCTCCAGGGTGGCCGCGGTGCCGAGCGAGCGCTCAGCGAGGGAGAAGACCGTCCGGAGGGAGCGGATCATCTTGCCCTGGCGACCAATGACGCGGCCGACATCGTCGGGGTGAACGGTCACGACGACCTGGAGGGGTTGCGCGTCGGTGCGGACCTCAGCGCGGACCTCTTCGGGCTGTGTGACCAGGGGCCGGACCAGATGGATCGCGGCCAGGATGAGGCGCTCGTGGACGTCCATGATCAGGCCTCAGGGGCGGCGCTGTCGGCCTTGGCGGGGACGGCGCGGGGCTTGCGGGCGGCGGGGCCGACGGGAGTGAGGCTCTCGGGGTTGCGCTTGGCGCGGCGGAGGAGGCTGGCGACGGTGTCGGTGGGCTGCGCGCCGACGCCGATCCAGTACTCGACGCGGTCGAGCTTGAGGCGGAGCTGGGCGGGCTCCTGGTTGGGGTCGTAGGTGCCGACGATCTCGAGGAAGCGCCCGTTGCGGGGGGAGCGGGAGTCGGTGGCGACGATACGATAGAAGGGGGCACCCTTGGCGCCGCGGCGCTGGAGACGGAGCTTGACGGACATGAGCAGGAGTTCTCCTTGGGGGGCGCGCGCCTCGTTCCAACAGGCAACAGCGTCGAGGTCACGCGCGCAGGGTCTGGGGCGAAGGTGCCCCGCTGGCTTGGGCGCATCCGCGCCGCAGCCTCCTCATTTCGCGGCAGAGTCCACCGCGACGGGACGTTGTAGACGCCCCACAAGGGCTTGTCAAGGGCTTGTCACCCGGGGTTTTCTGCATCGGGGGGTGGGTTGATGGAGGCCTGGAGGGCGGCGAGGAGTCGGGTGACGCCTTCGGTGAGGAGGGGGATGTTGTGGGGTGCTTCGCGCTGGGTGTAGAGGGCCTCCGCGAGGGCGGCGCAGGTGGCGGCGAGGTGGCGCCAGCGGGAGTCGGCGGCGAGGAGTGCGGCGTTGAGCCAGGCAGCGGCGCAGAGGTGTCGGTGCTCGGGGGTGTGGGGTTGGATCGTATGGAGGAGGCGCAGCGCGAGGTCGTGGAGTTCGGCGGGGTGGTGTGCGCTGTCGGGTCGCTCCCGGAGGAGGAGGAGGCACGCGTCGAGGAGGTGGGGTGTGGGGGTGAGGAGGGCGAGGAGCTGGGGTTCGTCGAGGAGATCGGCGCTGAGGCTGAGCTGGGCGTGGGGGAGGCGGGCGTCCCGGGCGGCGTCTCGGAGCGCGCGGAGGGCGTGGTCGGGGTCAGGCGAGTCGAGGCGGGGTCCGGGGAGGTCGCGGAGGGCGTCGGCGTCGTCGGGGGTGTGGGGTGTGAGGGCGCGGGCGTAGCGGAGGCAGGCGTCGCGGAGGTGGGGCGGGAGTTCGGGGGGCTGCGCGAGGCGGGGTGAGGGATCGGGGGGAG
>CAUJGC010000406.1 GCA_963169075.1 Myxococcota bacterium | reverse complement strand
GTGGCCTGTGGGTGGGGGGGCGGCGCCTCCTCCTGGGCGGCGGCGCCGCCGCCCAGGTGCAGTAGCGCCGCCGCGAGCGCCGCCGCGGGCGCGGCCCGCCTCACGGCGCCAGCTCCGGCGGCAGGGTCGGGAGCCAGCCCTCCGCGATGACGCCCCAGAGGCCGATCAGGATGGCCTCGGCGGCGTCGTGGCGGAGGCTGGTGGGGCGCGGCGCCCCGGACCAGGCGATGACGCGCCGCGCCAGGGCGTCGGCGCTCTCCTTGGCGTCGGCGCCGCTGCGCCGCGCCGACGGGTTGAGGAGGAGGGCGCGCCACTGCTCCGGGCTCACGGCGACGCAGCGCGCGCCGCGCCGCGTCGCCTCCCGCTCCCAGAGCGCGGCCAGGTGCCGGTCGCCCTCGACGACCACCACCGCGAGCCCCGGCGCCTCGTCCAGCACGGCGCCGAGGCCGCGCTTGAGGCGCTCCCGGCTCCCGAAGTTGGTCGAGCGGTAGGCCACCAGCCGCCCATCGCCGCCGTAGCGCGCCACCCCGGCCTTCAGGCCCAGGTCCACCGCCAGCAGCGAGCGCGCCGCCTCCTTCACCCCGTCCATCGCCTCACTCCGTCTCGCAGTGGCCTTCGCCGTCGATGTGCCCCAGGGTCCGGGTCTGGGCCGCGATGTAGTCGTAGAGGTTGTCGATGTCCTCGCTGCCCACCTGGTAGCGCTCCTCCGAGGTGATGTCTTTGGCCCGCAGCTCGGCCTCGGTGACCTCCCCGTCCCCGTCCGCGTCGGCGTCCGCGATGAGCTGGAAGGCGACGTTGGGCTCCTCGGAGAAGAGGTCATCGTAGAAGAGGTGGTCGCCGTGGATGGTCAGCTCGGTGCGGCCGCCGCCCGCGCCCACCTCCCCGGTGCCCTCGCAGGCGGTGTAGCGCGTCGTCGTCGCGAAGCCCCAGCGGAAGGTCTTGCGCACCCCGCCCTTCTCCGCGGCGCCCTCGACGTAGACGGCGTAGCCGTTGTCCGCCATGAAGGTCGCCTGGTCGGCGGTGACGTTCCCCGCCGCCGCGCCAGCCCCCGCCGGGGCGATGCGGTAGGTCACCTCATTATAGGTGCCCGCGGGCACCTCCCCCGAGGCCACCGCCGCCCCCGTCCCCCCCGAGCCCTGGGCCACGTCGAAGACGCGGCCCGCCGGGGCCTCCAGCCCCTCCCCGCACCCCGAGCGGGCGGCGCCCACGTCGCTCAGGTGGATCAGGAAGGTGTCGAAGGTGATCGCCCACCCGTCCACCAGCTCCTCCGCCGGGATGCCCTCCTCGATGAACTCCTCCCCGTAGACGTCCACGACCAGCTCCCCGGCGCCGCTCGCCGCGCACTGCTCCGCTGCCGTCTCCTCCTCGTCGCCGCAGGCCGTCGCGACGAGGAGCGGGAGGGCGAGGAGGACGAGGAGCTGCTTGATATGCTTTGACATGACACGCTTTGACATGATGTGCTTTGACATGATGTGCTTCAACCCTTTCAAGGGGCGCCGCGCAGGCGCCATAATGCGTCTTGATAATTATTGATACATCTTGATGTCGAGATGGAGACGTCTGGACACCCCGCAGGGCTCACCGGACGCTGATCTCGTAATGGTCGTGATCCTGGAGGGTGCGGCGCAGGGTGTTGTGGGCGGAATCTCCAGGCCGGATCGCCACCTCCCCGTCGCCGTCCTCATCCAGCGCGCCGAAGTCGAGGCGCTGGAAGAGGGTGTCTCCCTCCACCGGGTCGGTCAGGTCCAGGCGCAGCCCCAGGCGGGCGCTGCTCCCCTCCCCCACCTCCAGCTCCAGCGGGGCGCCGACCAGCTTCGCGCTGGGGTCCACGTCCAGCAGGGCGGTGAAGCGGATCGTCGTCCCCTCCCGGGTCGCCGTCCCCTCGATCCAGGCGGTGTGGCCGCCCAGCGGGTCGCTGCCCTCGGCGCGGCTGAAGCCGAAGTTGCCGCCCTGGTAGCTCCCCGGCAGCAGGGTCGCCCGCCCGAGCGGCGCCCCGTCCTCCATAAAGTCCACCCGGTAGAGGCCCGGCAGCTCCCCCGTCACCTCGCCGCCCGCCAGGTGGCCGGGGTGGGCGTGGGCTACACCCACCGCCAGCCCCTCCAGCCTGCGGAGCCACGAGGCCGCGTGGACCTCGCCCTGGACGGTGAACTCCAGATCCTGCACGGTCAGCTCGAAGGCCGTGACCTCGACGGTCCAGCCCAGCTCGTTGGTGGTGGGGGCCATGCCCGTCCCGTCCACCACCACCTCCAGCTCGACCTGCGCCGCCTCCTCCGAGTCGGCGCACGCCGCGCACCCCAGCCCCAGCCCGATCCCGAGGATCAGGCCGAGCCGGACGCATGCATGCCTCATAGCGTGACGCTCCTGTCTGAGTCTTCATAGAGCCTGCCGCGTCGCGCGGGGGTGTCCCCCCGCGCGATGCAGCGCGATGTGAAGGGATCAGACGCGGCGAGGTGGGGCGCGGGCCTGGGTGCGATCCAGCGGCGCGATGGAGATGAAGCGCACCTCCAGCTCGGGCGGCGCGGGCATCAGCACCTCGGGGGGCGGGGGGAGGTGGAAGGCGAAGGTGAGGGTCGCCACCAGCGCCGCGCTGAGGTGAAGCGGCGAGTGGGCGCCGTGATCCAGCGGGCGCTCGTCGTCCTCTGCGGGGGGCGGCGCGTCGGCGGGGGGCTCCTCGGGGGCGGCGCGCGCGAGGGCGATCAGCTCCGCCGGGGTGGGCTCGGGGGCCTGGCGGGCGCCGTGGCGGCGCAGCGGCGGCAGCTCGGGTGGGGGGTCTCCGAAGATCCACCGGGTGGCGACCGAGACGCTCCACGGCGCCGCAGGCGCCGAGGCGGCCGCGGGGGCGTGGGTGTGGTCGTGGCGGTGGTGGAGGCTGTGCAGGAGCGGCAGCACGACGAAGCCCGCGACAAACACCCCGAGCGCGATCCAGGACCAGGCGGTCTGGGTACGGAAGCGGCGGAGGAGTGAGGCGAGGCGGTGCGGCATAGGCTCTCGGGTGGACGACGCGAGCGCGTAACAGGTGATGAGGGTAGCGCCTCCTGACGCAGAGCGCAAGGCGGGCGTCGGCGCTGGGAATGCGTGCGCCTTGACAGCGCGTTGGAGGCAGGGTTTGACCCTGGGTATGGGGACGGGCTCCCCGCGGATCGCAGATGAAGGAGCACCGAGCGCATGACCTCCTCGCGGATCGTCTTTTTCCTGACATGTGCGGCGCTGGCCTGGGGTGGCTGGTCCGGGGGCGCCAGCGCCCAGGGGGCGGGCGCGACGCGCCCGCCGGTGGAGGCGGCGCCAGCGTGCGAGGAGGCGCGGTGCGTCGGCGCGGCGAGGGAGCGGCTTGGGGAGGGTGCGGGGTCGTTGCCGCCGGTGGTGGCGACGCGCCTTGACGCGCTGCGTCAAGACCTGCTGAGGCATGACGACGGGCGCGCGCTGGCGGCGGCGATCCTCGTGGAGGAGCCGCTGCGGATGCTGGACGCGCCGACGGCACGGCGGGTGGCGCTGCGGCTGGCCGCCGCGGTCGAGGCCGCGCCACCCACGGAGGCGCGGCGCCGGGCGGGGGGGGGGCGC
>CAUJGC010000405.1 GCA_963169075.1 Myxococcota bacterium | reverse complement strand
GCGCCCCCGCCGCCCCCGGTGGGGGGCCCCCGGGGGGTGGGGGGGGGGGGGGGGGGGGGGGGGGGCGGGGGGTCGGCGGCCTGGGCGGGGCAGACCTCGGGGGCCAGGCCCACGCTGAAGCTGTTGCCGAGATCGAGGGTGTAGTTGTCGAAGTCGCCTGGGAGGCGGTTGTGATCAAAGAGGCGCTGCGCGCCGTTGGCGAGGAAGGGGATGGCCTCGACGCGGGCGCGGGAGAGGGCGGTGCCGCTCATGCCCTCGGCGGGGAGGTGGTCGCGGACCTCGACGGTCCAGCGGGCGAAGCCGGGGGTGTCGCCTGCGGGATCGCGGAGCGCGTCGGCCTGCCACCAGCCGTCGCCGCCTGTGGTGGCCTTGTAGAGCAGCCCCGGCGCGCCGGGGAGGTGGTCGGCCACGTCGATGCTCGCGCGCCAGGTCCAGGGGACGCTGGGCAGGCGGGACAGCTCGCGGAGCACGACGCGGCACTCCCGATCGGCGCCGTCCAGGCCGTCCGCCTTGCGCTCCAGGGGACCGGCGGCGGCCACCACGGGCGCGGGCTCGCTGGCCGGGGGAGCCTCGGGGGCCTCCGCCGAGCAGGCGGCGACGATCAAGAATGGAACAAGTGGTGAAATCAAGCGGAGGTTGTAGGCGATCATGATTCGGGGGGCCTGGGTCAGGGCTGCTCCGCGAGGGCGTGCAGGGCGCGTCGGGTGAAGACGGGGATCATGGCCTTGCGCCAGGCCTTGTCTGCGAGGAGGTTGTCGAGGGGGTTGAGCTGCTTGGCGGTCTGGGCGGCGATCTCGTCGATGAGGGCGTCGTTGAAGGGCTGCCCCTGGGCGAGCTTGTCGAGGCGGGCGATGCGCCGGGGTCGGCTGCCCATGCAGGTGGAGGCGACGCGGACGTCGTGGCAGTGGCCCTGGTGGTCGAGGCGGACGGCAGCGGCGATGGAGAGGACGGGGAAGTCGATGGAGGCGCGGGTGCGGTGCTTGAGGTAGGTGGCGCGGAGGTCGTGGTGCTGGGGGGGGACGTGGACGCGGGTGAGCAGCTCGCCGGGTTCGAGGGTGAGGTGCTGGGCGCCGTCTTTCTTGTAGAGGTCTTCGAGGGGGAGGATGCGGGTGCCGTTGGGGCCGAGGATCTCGACGGTGGCGTCGTAGATGAGGAGGGCGGGGACGGTGTCGGAGGACTGGGCGGCGACGCAGAGCTGTCCGCCTTTGACGACGTGGCACTCCGTGCCATCTTTTTTGAGGCAGAAGCCGAGGGCCTGTCGCCAGAAGTAGGTCTGGTTGATGTAGACGCAGCGGGTGTCGAGGCAGACGTTGCCGCCGAGGGTGCCCATGTTCTGGAGCTGGGGTGAGGCGACGCCGCCTGCCGCCATGGCGAGGGCGGGGAGGTGCTGCTGGATGAGGGGGCTGTCGCGGAGCGAGGCGAGGGAGACGCTGGCGCCGAGGGAGAAGGCGCCGTCGGGGTGGTGGGTGATGTGGTGGAGGGCGTCGATGGCGCCGAGGTGGACGAGGTGCTCGGCGTCGTTGAAGCGGTGCTTCATGTTGACGAGGAGGTCGGTGCCTCCGGCGAGGATGCGCGCGGCGGGTCCGAGCTGCTGGAGGAGCTGGACGGCCTCGGTGAGGGATTGGGGTGTGTGGAGCTGGAAGTCGGGGAGGGGGAGCATGGGGTGGTGGTCCTCTCTCTCAGGCCGGTTCGTGCTGGGCGCGTGTGCGGATGCCGCGGGGGGTGTAGTTGGGCTTGCGGAGGAAGTTGTGGTGGGCCTCGATGAAGCGGACGGTGCCGGAGGCGGAGCGCATGACGAGGGAGTGGGTGATGGCGCCGTGGGGTGTGAGTCGGACGCCGCGGAGGAGGTCGCCCTGGGTGACGCCTGTGGCGACGAAGAGGACGTCGCCTCCGGCGAGCCGGTCGAGGGTGAGGACGGCGCGTGGGTCGTCGAGGCCCATGTCGCGTGCGCGCTGCTCTTCGCGTGCGTTTCGGAAGATGAGGCGTCCCTGCATGTCGCCGCCGAGGCAGCGGAGGGCAGCTGCGGCGAGGACGCCCTCGGGTGCGCCGCCGATGCCGAAGAGGACATCGACGCCGGTGTCGGGCCAGGCGGTGGCGATGGCGGCGTGGACGTCGCCGTCGGGGATGAGGCGGATGCGCGCGCCGGCGTCGCGGACCTCGCGGATGAGGTCGTTGTGTCGTCCGCGGTCGAGGATGACGGCGGTGAGGTCGTGGAGGGGTCGTTGTGTGACCTCCGCGATGGCGCGGAGGTTCTCGGTGGGTGAGCGTTGGAGGTCGATGACGCCGGCGGCCTGGGGTCCGACGGCGATCTTCTCCATGTACATTTCGGGGGCGTGGTGGAGGGCGCCGCGTCGTCCGGCGGCGACGACGGCGAGGGCTCCGGCGCGTCCCATGGCGCAGAGGTTGGTGCCTTCGAGGGGGTCGAGGGCGATGTCGAACTCGGGGTCTTCGGGTCCCCAGGCGCCGACCTCTTCTCCGATGTAGAGCATGGGGGCTTCGTCGAGCTCGCCTTCTCCGATGACGATGGTGCCTTTGATGGAGACGTGGTCGAAGGCGGCGCGCATGGCCTCGACTGCGGCGTCATCGGCGGCTTCGGGGAGGCCGCGTCCGGTGAGCTGTGCGCAGGCGAGGGCTGCGGCCTCGGTGACGCGTGCCAGCTCCAGGGCGAGGTTCTTGTCCATGCCGCGTGGCTCCGTGGTCAGGTAGGTGAGGGCAGGGCCGACGCGTCGGCGTCGGCCCTGCCCTTATAGCCGGGGCCAGGGGGCGGGGGCAAGGGGTGGTGGGTCGTGTTACTTGGCTTCGAGGACGGCGATGTCGAGGAAGACGGTGAGGCCGCGTCCGTCGATCTGGGCGAGGGTGGCCTCGGGGGCGGCCATCTTGTCTTCGGAGGAGGCGTCGATCTCGCGGTAGTTGACGGTGAGCTCGAGCTGCTCGGTGAGGGATTGCATGAAGTCGCCGGCGAGCCACTGGTTCTGTGCGATGAGGGCGCCGGAGCCTTCGCCGTCGTCGATGCGGAGGTCTTCGGTCTTGATCTGGACGTTGGCGTCGGTGACGGTGAGGGACATGCCGGCGGTGACGTCGGCGTAGCCGCAGAGGCCGCCGCCGGTGCGCCAGATGCGGAAGCCGGTGTTGAGGAGGCCGCTGTCGGTGGTGGACATGGCCATGAGGGAGACGTGGTGGTCGCCCTCCTCCATGACGTCGCCGCTGGAGTCGTAGTCGCGGGCGATGTGTCCCTCGGTCATCATGCGCTGCCCCATGGAGAGGAGCAGCTCGGGGTGGAACTGGAGGAGCATGGGGACGCCGTCGGGGAGGGTGGTCTGAGCTTCGAGGGAGGTGTTGGCGGGGAGGGAGAGGTTGGAGTTGAGGCCGAGGAGGATGGTGCGCTGCTCGGTGTTGATGTGGGGTCCGCGGGCGGCGAGGAGGACGTCGCCGTCTCCGATGGCCCAGGAGTTGAGCTTGACGACCTCGGTGAGTCCGAACTGGCGTCGGACGTAGCGAGTGGCTTCTTGTTCGAGGGCGTCCTCGATCTGTCGGAAGTCGTTGGAGTTGAGGCCAGCGATGTTGAGGTCGATGTCTTCGACGGTGGCTTGCTCCATGTGGGCCATGAGGGAGGTGGCGGTGTTGCCCTGGGGTGCCATCTCGATGGGGAGGCGGAGGGTGACGGCGGCGCGTCCGTCGTTGAGCCTGGCGCCGAAGAGGTTGACGCCGAGGTCGAAGCCGATGTTGGCGCGGAGGCAGGTGGGGCAGTCGGGGAAGGACTCGATGGAGATGGTGGGGAGGGAGGGCTGCGCGGTGTAGGAGAGGCCGGTGGTGACCTCGTCCTCGATGGGGGGGAGGTCTTGATCGAGGACGGTGGCGAGGAGCTTGTTGATGCCGTCCTGTGAGATGACGAGGGCCATGGCGTAGGGGCCTTCGGTGGCGATGCTCTCCTGGAGGACGCCCTCGCCTTCCTGGGAGTCCTGGTAGGCGCTCTGCTGGGTGGAGCAGTCGAAGCCCGCTCCGCCGAGGCCGGTGCAGCCGAAGGCGAGCGCGCCGAAGGCGAGGGAGGAGGTGCCGATGGCGAGGTTCTTGAGCTTCATGGTGCGTCCTGGGTGGGTTGTGTTCGGGCGGCGCGTCGTGTTCGCCGTCCACCGGAGGGGATAGACGCGCGCAGCGCAAAAACATTCGATAGGGCGTGGAGGCGTCGTTGACAAGCGCGCGGTGGCGAGGAAGTGTGGCTCGGTCTCCTTGGGTGGCCTGTGGCGGCCAGCGGGGGGCTCCTCTGGGCCCTGGTGTTGTCTTGTGGAGAGGTGGAGTCGATGGAAGGTTGGAGCGAGGGGAACCGGGCGCGGCTTGATGTCTTCCTGGAGGCGGCGCGTCGTCGCGGTGGGCGTCAGGTGGCGACCTTCGACGCGGACGGGACGCTGTGGGCGGACGACGTAGGCGAGGACTTCTTCCGGTGGTTGATCGCGGAGGGGCGGCTGCCCGGGGTGTCGCCAGGCGAGGATCGCTACGCGGCGTATGAGGCGCAGCTGGAGGTGGACACGGCGGGGGCGTATGCGTCGGTGGCGACGTCGATGGCAGGGTTGGAGGAGGCGACGCTGAAGGGGTGGTGCCGGGACTTCTTCGAGGCGCGCTATGCGGAGAAGATCTTTGCGCCGCAGGCGGCGCTGGTGCGCTCGCTGGAGGCTGCGGGCGTGGAGGTGTGGGTGGTGACGGCGTCGCCGCGGTGGATCGTGCAGGCGGGGATGGCGTGGTTCGAGCTGCCGCCGGAGCGGGTGGTGGGGATCGACGTGGCGGTGATCGGGGGTCGGCTGACGGATCGGGTGGTGGGTCCGGTGACGTATCGGGCGGGGAAGGTGGCGGCGATCGATCTGCGGATCCGGCAGCGTCCGGCGCTGGCGTCGGGGAACACGATGTCGGACTTTGACATGCTGGTGGCGGCGGGTGAGGGGGTGGTGATCAACCCGGGTGAGGAGCTGGGGCGGGAGGCGATGGTGCGTCGGTGGATGGTGCAGCGCTTCGGGGAGGGGGTGGATGGATAAGCTGCTGGTGAACGGGCTGGAGTTTGTGGGGCCGCACGGCTACTACGCGGAGGAGCGCGCGGAGGGGCGTCGCTTCCGGGTGGATCTGGTGGCGGAGGTCTCGACGCGTCGCCCCGGGGTGAGCGACGCGCTGGAGGACACGCTGGACTACCGCGAGCTGGCGGGGATCGTGGTGGAGATCGGTCAGGGTCCGAGCCACCACCTGATCGAGTCGCTGGTGGAGGCGATGTGCGCGGCGATCCTGGGGCGGCACGGGGCGGTGCAGGCGGTGGAGATCCGGCTGGTGAAGTTCGCGGACGGGGTGCCTGGCGATCCGGAGTCGGTGGGGATCTGGGTGCGTCGGGAGCGGGAGGCGGGATGAGCGCGTCGGGGGAGGCGTCGGGGGGGCGTTGGCGGTGGGCGCCGCTGGGTTTTTTCCTCCTGGGGCTGGGGGTGATGGGGGGGCTGGCGTGGGCTCGGGTGGGGTCCCCCTCGACAGACCCGCACTTTGTGTATCAGGCGAACGCGTTTCTGGCGGGCGAGCTGGAGCTTCAGCGTCCGCCGCCGCACCGGAACGACTGGGCGCAGTGGGAGGTGCTGCGGCTGCGGAGCGGCGAGGTGCTGAAGGGGGTGTGGGTGGACCGCGGCGCGGGGCGCTTTGAGGCGTTGGGCGGTGCGGTGTACCAGATCGATCGGGGCGAGCTGACGCCGGGGCCGCGTGAGGTGCACACGTTTGTGTCGTTCCCGCCGCTGCCGGCGGTGTTGATGGTGCCGCTGGCGTGGGTGTGGGGCTACGCGGTGGACGACGTGTCGTTCACGGTGTTCTTCGGGGCGTTGAACCTGGCGCTGTGCTGGTGGTTGCTGGAGGCGCTGCGGGGTCGTGGTCGCTCGGGGCGGGCGCGGTGGGAGAACGCGGCGCTGACGGTGCTCTTCGGGCTGGGGACGGTGCATTTGAGCGGCAGCGTGCTGGGGCAGGTGTGGTTTACGGCGCTGATCGTGGGCGCGACGTGTACGCTGCTCTACATGCTGGCGGCGCTGGACGCGCGCCGTCCGTTTCTGGCGGGGCTGGCGTTCGCGCTGGGGGTGGCGACGCGGACGCCGATCGCGTTCTCGGTGGTGTTCTTCCTGGCCTTTGTGCTCTTCCCGGAGGGTCGGCTGCGCCGGGGTGGGTGGGGTGAGGCGGCGCGGAAGGTGGCGTGGTTCGGGCTGCCGTGCGTGGTGGTGGCGGGGCTCTTGATGGCGATGAACGCGGCGCGCTTTGAGGACGCGCTGGAGTTTGGTCACCGCTATCTGGGGGGGACGGCGACGGAGCGCATCCGGGCGTATGGGATGTTCCACCCGCATTTTTTGAGCAGGAACCTCTCGGCGGCGTTGACGCTGCTGCCGCAGGTGCAGGGGAGCTATCCGTGGGTGACGTTCAGCCGTCACGGGATGAGCTTGCTCTTGACGACGCCGGCGTGGGGGTGGCTGCTCTGGCCGCGGGCGTCTCTGGACGCGGAGGATCGGCGTTGGCGCTGGGCGCTTGGGCTGACGGCTGCGGCGATGGCGCTGCCGGGGCTCTTCTATCAAAACACGGGATTTGAGCAGTTTGGATATCGATTCAGTGTTGATTATACACCTTATTTGATTGCTTTGCTGGCGATGGGGCGTCGTCCGCTGACGCGCGCGCTCTGGGTGGCGATCGGGGTGGGCGTGGCGGTGAACGTGTTCGGGGCGGTGACGTTCAAGCGCTTTCAGGACTTCTATATGAGCGGGGGTCGCTTCTTTGAGTAGGGGCGGGGAAACCGGGGTCGCGCGCTGCCGATAACAGGGGAGGGCCGGGGATTGTGTTCAGGGGTTGCGGCCTCGGGCGCCCGGTGGGTTCGGCAGCGGAGGCGGCGATGCAGTGGGTGGTGCCGAGCGGCGCGGCAGGGCTGGTGCTTGGGGTGGTCTGGAGCGCGTGGAGCGGTGTTGGCGGGCCGTGGTGGTGGCTTGGGGCGCTGGTGTGGGGCGTGGGGTGGTGGCGCCTGGGGCGTCGCCTGGGGCGTGTGGAGGTGGGGCTGGCGGTCCTTGGGGCGCTGGTGGGGGTGGCGCTGCATGGGGGGGCGCAGGGGGGCGGGGAGGCGTCGGCGTGGGCCGACGGGGCGTGGCGGCTCTATCGCGGCGAGGTGGTGGAGGGGAGCCGTCCGCTGTCGGAGGGGCGGAGCGCGGCGGTGGTGTCGCTGGATCGCTGCGGGGAGGCGTCGTGTGGAGGGCGGGTGCGGGTGGTGGTGGGTGAGGGGGGGCCGGAGCTGGCGTCGGGGGATCGGGTGTGGGTGGGGGGCGAGTGGGTGGTGGAGGCGGGGGCGGACGCGCCGTACCTGTGGGACGGGGCGCGGTGGATGGCGCGGCAGGGGTTGGCGGGGCGGCTGGTGGCGCGGGGGGGTGGGGCGGTGGCGCGGGTGGAGGCTTCGTCGGGGTGGGCAGGGCGGCTGGAGCGGTGGCGGCTTGGGCGTGAGCGGTGGGTGGAGGGGCGCTTTGGTGGGCGGTGGGGCGGGCTGCTCCTGGCGATGGTGACGGGGAGCCGGGGGTTGGTGTCGGAGGAGGCGCGGGAGCCGATCGACGCGGCGGGGTTGAGCCACCTCTTCGCGATCAGCGGGCTGCACCTGGTGACGGTGGGCGGTGCGGCGCTCTGGGCGGAGCGGGGGTTGCTGCGGTGGCGTCCCGGGTGGTTGCGGCGTCGGTGGGTGAGGTGGGGGATCGCGGCGCTGGCGCTGGCGCTGGCGCTGGGGTACGGGACGCTGGCGGGGTGGCCGGTGTCGGCGCGGCGTGCGGCGCTGATGTTCACGGCGTGGCTGGTGGGTCGTCAGGTGGAGGAGGAGGCGTCGCTGGAGGTGGGGCTGGCGTTGGCGGTGATGTGCGTGGTGGTGGCAGACTCGACGTGGGCGCTCTGGGACCCGGGGCTTCAGCTCTCGGTGTGCGCGGTGGCGGGGTTGGCGGTGGCGACGCGGGGTGAGGGGGTGGGCGGCGGGCTGGCGGGGTGGGCGCGCTCGGGGTTGCTGGTGAGCCTGGGCTCGACGGCGGCGTGCATGCCGTGGACGCTGCTGCACTTTGGGCGTGTGCCGGCGGTGGGGTTGGTGTTGAACCTGGTGGCGGTGCC
Organism: Myxococcota bacterium; assembly: GCA_963169075.1. Lineage (GTDB taxonomy): Bacteria > Myxococcota_A > Bradymonadia > Bradymonadales > CAUJGC01. The sequence goes on along the minus strand of CAUJGC010000405.1, from coordinate 8,390 downwards.
GCTGGTGCAGGCGGTGGTGCTGCCGCTGGGGCTGGTGGGGGTGGCGCTGGGGCCCGGGTGGGGGGAGTGGGCTGTGCAGGGGGCGCTCTGGGGGCTGGAGGTCATCTGGCGGCTGGCGGAGTCGTGTCCCTGGGCGGGCTTTGAGGCGCGGCTGGTGTGGCCGGGGGGGCTGGCGGGGGTGCTGGTGGTGGGGGCTGCGCTGGCGCGTCGGTGGCCTCGTGTGGCGCTGGGGTGGGTGGGTGTGGGGTCGCTGCTCTGCGGGCTCTGGGGGCCGGGGTCGCCGGGGCCGGAGGTGCGCTTTCTGCCGGTGGGACAGGGGGATGCGATCCTGCTGCGCGACGGCGCAGGCCGGACGGCGTTGATCGACGGCGGGGGGGTGGCGGCGGGGCGCGACCCAGGCCGCGCGGTGGTCCTGCCCGCGCTGCGGGCGCGGGGGCTCCGCCGTCTGGACGTGGTGGTGGTGTCCCACGGGGATCTGGATCACATCGGCGGGCTGGTGGCGGTGGTGGAGGCGATGCGCCCCCGGGAGGTGTGGTGGAGCGGGCCGCGGGGGTTGGGGAGCGTGGAGGCGCGGCTCTTGCGGGCGTGCGCGCGGGTCGGCGCGCAGGTGCGGGAGCCGCCGGATGAGCTGGTCTGGGAGGGGCTGCGGGTGCGGCGGCTGGATCCGCCGCTGCCGTGGCACATCGCCGCCGGGGTGGAGAAGAACGAGCGGAGCCTGGGGTTGGAGGTGGAGCTGGGCGGGGCGCGGGTGCTGCTGACCGGCGACGCGGAGGAGGTGGGGGAGTGGCGGATGCTGCCGCAGGTGAGGCCGGTGGAGGTGATGAAGGCGGGTCACCACGGGAGCCGGACCTCCTCGACGGAGGCGTTGCTGCGTCGTGCGCAGCCGCGGGTGGCGGTGATCTCTTCGGGGCGTGGGAACCGCTTCGGGCACCCGCATGAGGAGGTGGTGGATCGGTACGCGCGCTTTGGGGCGCGGGTCTATAACACCGCGCCTTGCGGGGAGATCTGGATTGGGGTAGAAGACGAGATCGCGTTCATCGCAGCACACCGCCGATGCGTCGCCGGTGCGTCTCCCGGACCAGGAGCCCCTTGATGCGGACCCGACTCAAGCTGAAGTTCAACGATCGGAAGGCGCTCTCGGACCTGTGGGAGCGGGAGCTGAAGCGCGGCGAGCTCTTCATCCCCTCGACGCGCTGTCTGCCGGTGGGGACGCTGGTGGCGTTGGTGGTGACGGTGCCGGACGCGCCCGCGCCGATGGAGCTGCCCGGGCAGGTCAAGCTGGCGCGGGAGCCCCAGCACTGCGCGGCGAACCAGCGCCCCGGCATGGGGATCGAGCTGGGGCTCCAGCGTCGCGAGCGCAAGGCGGTGGAGTCCTACATCCAGGGGGACTGGGCCCAGGCGGCGCTGGTGTTGGGGAGCGGCGACGAGAGCACGGGGGCCTCGCGGTCCTCGGGGGTGGGGATGGCTGCGGCGCCGCGTCCGGCGGCGCCTGCGCCTGCGCCTGCGGCCGCGGCGCCGGAGGGTTCGGTGGTGGCGGCGCGGCGCGCCGCGCCGCGCGCGGCGGCGGCTCAGGCGGGGCCGCTGGAGCTGGCGTCGTCGGTGCTGGCCCGGCAGGGTCGTCGCCCGGCGGAGGTGCTGGGGTTGGCGTCGGGGGCCGGCGAGGGGGAGGTTCGGCGGAGCTACCTCCAGCTGGTGAAGCAGCTGCACCCGGATCGTTACTTCGGGCGGCTGAGCCCGGAGGAGATCGAGGTGATGGAGCGCGCCTACCAGGCGGTGAGCGACGCCTACGAGGCGTTGCAGCGCGGCGTGCGGTGAGGATGTGTGGGATGTGCGTGCCAGCGCTGGCGCTGGCGTGGAGAGCCCTCGCGTTGAGGTGAGGGCTTGAGAGGGGAGGCTGGAGAGGGTGGCTGAAGAACGTCCAGTGCTCGGGATCGACCTTGGGACCTCCAACACCGCGGTGGCGTGGGTGGACGGCGAGGAGGTGCGGGTCATCACGGATGAGCGCGGCCGGGGTGTGACGCCCTCGGTGGTGTGCTTGAACCGGTATGGCGAGTTTGTGGTGGGTCACTTCGCGAAGGCGCAGATGATCACCAACCCGCACGGGACCCTCTACTCCGCGAAGCGGCTGCTGGGGTGCGACTTTGACTCGCCGGATCTTCAGGACGCGGTGAAGTTCCTGAACTTTCCGGTGGTGGATGACGGCAACAACCTGCCGGTGTGCCGCATCCTGGATCGCTACGTGCGTCCCTACGAGGTGTCTGCCGAGATCCTCAAGAAGATCAAGTCGTTATCCGAGGGTTTCCTGCGTCGTGACGTCGAGGACGTGGTGATCACGGTGCCTGCGCACTTCACCGATCGCCAGCGCAAGGAGACGATGGCGGCGGCGGAGCTGGCGGGGATGAACGTGGTCCGCCTGGTGAATGAGCCGACGGCGGCGGCGCTGGCCTACGGCTACGGCTTCGATCAGCCGGTGCGGGTGGTGGTGTACGACTTCGGCGGGGGGACGTTCGACATCTCGGTGCTGTCGATCGACAACGGGGTGTTTGAGGTGCTGGCGACGGGTGGGGACTCGTTCCTGGGCGGGGACGATCTGAACAACCGGATCTCGGAGCACGTGGTCGCGACCTTTCTGCAGGAGACAGGGATCGATCTGCGCAACGACAAGATGGCGATGCAGCGGATCCTGGACGCGGTGGAGCGCGCGAAGATCGAGCTGTCGGACGCGGCGGAGACGTTCATCAACCTGCCGCGCGTGGCGCCGAACGTGGACTTCAACGCGCACCTCTACCAGCGGCTGACGCAAGGGGACATCGACTACCTCTGCTCGGATCTGGTGGATAAGACGCTGGAGATCTGCGGTCGGGTGTTGAAGGGCGCGCGGATCGACATGGCCTCGCTGGACGACGTGCTGCTGGTGGGCGGGCAGACGCGGATGCCGCTGGTGCGTCGGAAGGTGTCGGAGTACTTCGGTCGCCAGGCCAACGACACGCTGAACCCGGACTATGTGGTGGCGGTGGGCGCGGCGATCCAGGCGCACTCGCTCCTGGCGGAGGACGGCGGCGACGTGCTGCTGCTGGACGTGACGCCGGCGTCGCTGGGGATCGAGTCGCTGGGCGGGCTCTTCACGTCGGTGATCCCGCGCAACAGCAAGCTGCCGCACCGGGTGAGCCGGGTCTTCACGACGGCGTCGGAGAACCAGGCGGAGGTGAAGATCAAGGTGTTCCAGGGGGAGGAGCGGCTGACGTCGGACAACACCTACCTGGGGGAGTGTGTCTTGACGGGGATCCGCCGCGCGCCGCGCGGCGTGCCGCAGATCGACGTGACGTTCCGCATCGACACGAGCGGGGTGCTGCATGTGTCGGCCATCGATCTGGACACGGGGGACGCGCAGTCCATCGTGATCAAGGACGTCATGGGCTTCTCGACGGGCGGGGGCGGCCCGGAGTCGCCGCTCTTGAAGGAGGCGCCGGACGCGTCGCGGAGCATGGAGCCTGCGGGGCCGGCGCGGACGGCAGACATCGCGCCGCAGCGGAGCCCGCTGGACGCCTTCGGGGTCAAGAGCGGGGCGTCGGCGGCGGAGGCGTTCGGGGTGGGTCCGAGCGGGATCTTCAACGTGGATCCCTCGCGGAGCACAGGGGCGCACAAGGCGATGGAGCGGGGGGAGTCGTCGGCGCCGTTTGCCTATGATCGCTCGCTGGGCGGCGGCGAGGGGTCGGTGGATCGCTCGATGAACCCGGCGACGTCAGGGACGTCCAGCGGTCCGGCGCCTGCGCGGCTGAACCTGGACCCGGGGACGATCATCGAGGGTCGCTACGAGATCCTGGAGCAGGTCGGCGCGGGCGCCTTCGGCGCGGTGTACAAGGCGCGGCAGCTTGGGATCGACCGGACGGTGGCGATCAAGCTGCTCTTGCCGGAGGTGACGGCGGTAGATTCGACGGCGGTGCAGCGCTTCCAGCAGGAGGCGAAGCTCTCGGCGTCGTTGGAGCACCCGAACACGATCACGATCCACGACTACGGCCAGACCGGCGACGGGATGCTCTTTCTGGTGATGGAGTTTGTGCGCGGGCGGACGCTCCAGCAGGTGCTCCGGGACGAGGGGGCGCTGGAGCCGGGGCGGGCCATCGGGATCATCCAGCAGGTGCTCTCCAGCTTGCATGAGGCGCACGCGATGGGCGTGGTGCACCGCGACATGAAGCCGGGCAACATCATGCTCTTTGATCGCGTGGGTGCGCGGGACGTGGTGAAGGTGCTGGACTTCGGCATCGCCAAGGTGATGGACAAGAAGAAGGAGGCGGAGAAGGATCTGACGATGGCGGGGCGCATCGTGGGGACGCCGCGCTACATGGCGCCGGAGCAGGTGCGCGGGAAGGGGACGTACCCGGCGAGCGACATCTACAGCCTGGGGCTGATCTTCTACGCGATGCTGACGGGGAAGCGGGCGGTGAAGGGCAACTCCACGGTGGAGCTGATCGCGCAGCAGATCAGCGCCGAGCCTGTCATTGAGGGCAACGATCCCCGTGTGCCGCCGACGCTGATGCCCGTGCTCCTGCACGCGACGGCCAAGGAGCTGGCGCAGCGCTACACCAACGCGGAGGAGATGCTGGCGGAGCTGGGCTCGCTGGACATGCGCCAGGTGACGGCGGAGTACGAGGTGATCCAGGCCGCGCGGGCGCGCCGCCAGGCGCAGCGTCAGGGGGGGGGTGATCCCCAGGGGAGCGGGGTGCTGGGTCGCTTCTTCGGGAAGAAGTGAGGTTGGCGCCGGGTCGCCCCGCGCCGCCGGTCGCCGCAGGCGGTCGCCTGCGGCTGGTGGCGCCTGCGGGGGTGGTGGAGGCCGCCGACGTGGAGGCGTCGGCGTCGGCGCTCCGGGGGCTGGGCTTTGAGGTGGAGGTGCCCTGGGGGCTGGTGCGTCGCAGCGCGTCGGCGCCCTATCTGGCAGGCGAGGACGCGGCGCGGGCGCAGGAGCTGGTGTCGGCGCTGGTGGAGCCCGGCGTGGAGGGGGTGGTGTGCGTGCGCGGGGGCTACGGGGCGATGCGGCTTTTGCGGTTGCTGGACGGTCGTCTGGGGGCGCCGCTGCGGCGCGCGTCGCCGCGCTTGCTGGTGGGGTTCTCGGACATCACGGCGCTGCATGGGTATCTGCTGCGTCGGCTGGGCTGGGCGTCGCTGCACGGGCCGCTGGGGAAGACGCTGGCGGCGGGGGACGGGTGGAGCGCGGCGCAGCTGGGTGCGTCGCTGCGGGGCGAGGCGGCGCGGGTGCGTTTGGAGGGGTTGGAGGGGGTGTGCGCGGGGCGAGGGGAGGGGGTGCTGGTGGGGGGGAACCTGAGCCTGGTGTGCGCGCTGGTGGGGACGCGGTGGTGGCCGTCGCTGCGGGGCGCGGTGCTCTTTCTGGAGGAGGTGGGGGAGGCCGCCTACCGCGTGGATCGGCTGCTGACGGAGCTGGAGCTGCGCGGGGTGTTGGGCGGTCTGGCGGGGCTGGTGGTGGGGTCGCTGGGGGTGGGGGGGGATCGCTACGGGGACGCGGCGCAGGGGGAGGCGTCGCTGCGCGGTCGGGTGGAGGCGCTGATGGCGGGGCGTGGCATCCCGGTGGCCTGGGGGTTGCCGGTGGGTCATGGGGTTCGGAACGCGACGCTGGCGGTGGGTCGTCGCGCGTGGCTGGTGTGTGCTGATGGCGAGGCGTCGCTGGAGTTCGAGGCGGCGTCATCTCTTGAGAGTCCAGGAGATACATGAGGTTGGCGTTGATGGATGAGCTGCTTTGTGTTCTGGAGGAGGCGAGGGGGCGCAAGGTCTTCTCGGGGGCGCAGGTGGGGGTGTGGAGCCAGGAGGCGGGGGCGTGGTGGGGGAGCGTCGGGACGACGGGCTGGCCGGAGCTGGACCTGCCCCACCCCACAGCGCCCGTCACCGAGGCGACGCGCTTTGATCTGGCGAGCGTCACCAAGGCGGTGATCACGGCGCCGCTGGTGTGGCTGGGGGTCGCGCAGGGGCGCCTGAGCCTGGAGGACCCCGTGGAGCGCTGGCTCCCGGAGTGGGCCGGCGCGCGGCGCGGGGTGACGCTGCGCCACCTCCTGAACCACACGTCGGGCCTCCCGGCGTGGCTGCCGCTCTACCGGGAGGCCCTGCGCGCCGAGGCGCCCGCCTCGGCGCTGCGCGCCCTCGTGCTGGCGGTGCCCCCGGCCTCGCCGCTCGGCGCGGCGCTCTACAGCGATCTGGGCTACATGCTGCTGGGCTGGGCGCTGGAGCGCGCCTACGGCGCGTCGCTGGACGCGCTGGCGACGCAGCACGTGCTGGAGCCCCTGGGGATGTCCAGCGCGGGCTTCAACCCGCTGGCGGCAGGGGTGCCTCGGGAGGCGCTGGCGGTGACCGAGATCACCGAGGCGTCCGCCGGGTGGGCCTGGGGCACCGTCCACGACGAGCACGCGGCGGTGCTCGGCGGCGTGGCGGGCCACGCCGGGCTCTTCGGGAGCGCACGGGATCTGCTGCGCTGGGCGGAGGCCGTGCTGGCCTGCGACGGCGGCGGCCAGGACGCCTGGGAGCTGCCGCGCCCGCTGGTGCGGTGGATGCTCTCACCAGACGGCGGCGCGCCCGGCAGCGGCTTTGTCGGCGGGCTCGACACCCCCACCGGAGCGCGCTCCACCGCCGGGGCGCTCTGGAGCCGCGATCCCCTCGGCGCTGGCGTCGGCCACCTCGGCTTCACGGGCACCTCCGTCTGGATCGACCGTCCTCGCCGCCTCGCCGTGGCGCTCCTCACGCAGCGCGTCCACCCGAGCCGCGACCAGGACGGGATGCGCGAGGTCCGGATCGCCGTCCACGAGGCCGCCGCAGCCGCCGTCGCGCCCTCCCGGCGCGTCTACCCCGCCGCGCCGCTCCTGGGGGGCAGCGCCGGGCCGCTCCCGCGCCTGCGGAGCCGCGGCGCCCGCGAGCTGGCGGTGGCGGTCGAGGTGATCCGCGAGGCCGGCGCCCTGGCCCGGCGCTGGTTCGAGGCCGGAGAGGGCGGCCTCCAGCGCGCCCTCAAAGGCGAGGTGGATCTGGTGACCAACGCCGATCTGGAGGTGCAGGCCCTGATCATGGAGCGCCTCCACGCCGCCTTCCCCCAGCACGACATCCTCGGGGAAGAAGGCGAGGCCGCCCCGGTCGAGGGCGCCTCCTGCCGCTGGATCGTGGACCCCATCGACGGGACGACCAACTTCAGCCACGGCCTCCCGCACTTCGCGGTGCTCCTGGCGCTGGAGGTCGAGGGGGCGCTCCAGCTCGGGCTGACGCTGGACCCCATGCGCGACGAGCTCTTCTGGGCCGTGCGCGGCGGCGGCGCGTGGCTGAACGGGCGGCGCCTGCGGGCCTCGCCTTGCCCGACGCTGGATCAGGCGCTCATGGTGACGGGCTTCCCCTACGACCGACGCACCGCCCAGCGCAACAACATCCCCCACTTCGCGGCGCTGCTCCGCAAGACCCAGGGCGGGCGCCGCCTGGGCTCGGCAGGGCTGGATCTGGCCTACGTCGCGGCGGGGCGGATGGATCTCTACTGGGAGCAGCGCCTGAAATACTGGGACATCGCCCCCGGGTTGCTCCTGGTGGAGGAGGCCGGCGGCCGCGTCACCCGCTTCGATGGCAGCCCGGTGGACCCCCGGGCTGATGAGGTGGTGGCGACGGGCGGGCTCCTCCACGAAGAGGCGCTGCGCGCGCTGGCGGCCGTACCCCTGGACCCCGTGGGCGCGCCGTGGTAGGAGGTGAGGTCGCGGCGGCGTCGCTCGCCCACGCTCAGGAGCTGCACCCCATGTCTCGCACCGTCATCCCTCGTCTGCTGGTCCCTGCTCTGCTGCTCTCGCCGCTGCTGACGGCGTGCGATGAGAGCGTCGAGGTGGGCAACCTGCCCGGTCATGTGACCTTCGTCGGCCCCCAACAGGCCAGCGCCGAAGGGGTCGTGACCTGGTTCGGCGTCGCAGACCCCGAGGGCGATCTGGTGTCTGTCAGCGTCGAGGTGTGCACCGGGGATGAGTGCTTCATCCCCGAGCTGCTCCCCGGCTCCGCCACCATCGAGACCCTCCCCACCGCACACGACGAGCGCTCCGCTGCGCTCCGCCTCATCTGGCGCCCCGAGTGCGACGTGCTGGCCGAGGACACCCCCTTTACGGTCCATATCCAGGCCCTCGGCGCCGAAGGCGAGGCGGGCGTGCCCGGCCTCATGACGGCGCCGACCACCCTGGCAGAGCTGGGCGCGACGTGCAGCGCGCCGTGACCCCCCCGGGGCCGTAACGCCGGGCAAAGCCCGGCGAACGGCCCCGGCCCCCCCCGTGGCGGGGGGGGCCCGACCGGGGCGGGGGGGGGCGGGGGGGCGGGGGGCGGTCCAGCGCCCCCGCGACCCGGGGGTGTGCCCCCCGCACCGGGGGGGCCGGCCCCGG
>CAUJGC010000404.1 GCA_963169075.1 Myxococcota bacterium | reverse complement strand
GCACCCAACAAAACCCAGCAAAAAAACAATAAATATTTAATAAATTAATATTATTTCAAGAGGACGCCTCCAACAACCGGGGGCGGCTCGCCCCCGGCCCCCCCCCGAGCGCTTCCTGCGCAGGCGTCGGCGCTCGGTGTTGACAGGCGTGGGGGTGCGCTGTATGGTGGCGTGCCTTTCGCGGACCGCGCCAGCGGTGAGTTGAACCGCGAAGACCTCTTGAGCGCGAGCAGCAGCATCGTGAAGCTCTTCATCCCCGACATTGGCGACGGCCTCAACCTGGATCACGCGCTGGACGCGGAGGCGCTCAGCGCCCTCCTCGATCTCCCGGAGGGAGAGCTTCAGGGCGCCGGGGACGGGCTGCGCTTGCAGGGGCGCGCGGAGCTGATCAACCTGACCGTGCTCCTCCGCGGGGTGGTGCGCGCGTCGGTGCGCTTCACCTGCGTGCGCTGCACCGAGCCCCAGCTCACCACGTTGGAGGTCCCCCTCGACGCGGTGCTGGAGCCTGTCTCCCAGCGCGCCGAGACGGATGAGGAGGTCGAGCTGACCGAGGACGATCTGAACATCTCCTTCTACGAGGGAGACACGATCGATCTGGGTCCGCTGGCGCGTGAGGCGGTGTTGTTGGAGCTGCCGGCCTATCCGGCGTGCCCGGACGACTCGGCCTCCTGCGCGGAGGCCCAGCGTCGGAACCTGGGCCGCTCGGCCTCGGCGGACGCTGCGGCGGAGGAGAAGAGCGTGGACCCGCGCTGGGCTGCGCTCCAGAGCATCCGGGATCGGATGGGCGAGAGTTGATGTGAGGCGCTCGGGGCGGCGTGCTGCCGCGTCGGGTTGTATTCTATAATGATGCCGCTGCTCGGGAGCCGAGCGGCGTTTGAGATGGGATGGAGTCATGGCCGTACCCAAGAAGCGCAAGTCGAAGAGCCGCACCCGTTCGCGTCGTTCGCAGCACGACAAGACCACCGCACCCAACCTGGGCTACTGCCCGGCCTGCGACGAGCCCAAGCTCCCGCACCGGATCTGCCTCTCCTGCGGCCAGTACAACGGCCGTCAGCTCCTGGAGGTCGCGGCGGGCTGATCGGCCCAGCGCGCCAGGCGGCGCGCCGCGTCAAGAGAACGCCCCAAGGGCAGCGCAGCAGGCGCGGTGGAGGTGGTGAGCCCCTGCCGCGCCCGCTGTCTATCCGGGGTCTGGCCATAGAGGGAGCTGCGTCAACGCGATGGCACATGACATCACCCAACGGCTGATCCGGATCATCGCGGAGGTCCTGGAGCTGGACCCTGCGGACGTCCGCCCTCAGAGCCACTTCTTCAACGACCTCGGCGCCAGCTCGCTGGATCTGGCGGATCTGGCCTGGCGGATCGAGGACGACAAGACCTTCGGGGTCACCGAGATCCCGACCGAGGTCATCGAGCACATCCACTGCGTGCAGGATCTGGTGGACTTCATCGCGGGGACGCAGCCCGGGGCTTCGGCGCCGGTGCAGCCTGCGATCCCGGCGGGGCCGGTGCCTGCGCCTGCGCCTGTCCTGCCTCCGGCGCCTGCGGTCGCTGCGGCGCCGATCCCGGTGGTGATCGCCTCGGATCACGCGGGGGTCGGCCTCAAGGACGTGCTGCGGCACTTCCTGGAGCAGCGCGGCGTGGGGGTCGTCGATCTGGGGCCGAGCGCCTCGACCCCGGTGGACTACACCGAGTACGCCGAGGCGGTGGCCCGCAAGGTGGCCCAAGGCGAGGCCACGCTGGGGGTGCTGGTCTGCGGGACGGGGGTGGGCGTGTCGATCGCGGCCAACAAGGTCCCCGGCGCGCGGGCAGCCCACGCCCAGGACGCGCTGACGGCGCGCCTGGCGCGCCAGCATAACGACGCCAACATCCTCTGCCTGGGGAGCCGGATCATCGGAGAGGCCACGGCAGCGGCCTGCGTGGAGGCGTTCATCAAGACGTCCTTCTCGCCGGGGGACGACGGGCGCCACCAGCGCCGCGTCGAGGCGATCCGGGCGCTGGAGCGGCGCTATGGCGGAGGTTGACGCCCGCTGGATGCGCGAGGCGCTGGCCGAGTCGCGCAGCGCCTGGGGGCGCACCTCCCCGAACCCGATGGTGGGGTGTGTGATCGTGGGGGCGGGCGGCGAGGAGCTGGGCCGGGGCTATCACCACCGGGCGGGGCTGCCGCACGCCGAGATCGAGGCGCTTCGAGACGCCGCCGCCCGGGGGGCGAGCGTCCGCGGCGCGACGATGTATGTGACCCTGGAGCCCTGCGCCTTCACCGGGCGCACGCCGCCCTGCGCTGACGCCTGCGTGGCCGCCGGGGTGGGCCGCGTCGTGATCGGCGCGGTGGACCCCCACCCGAAGGTGTCCGGCGCGGGGATCCAGCGCCTCCGGGACGCGGGCATCGAGGTCGTGGTGGGCGTCGAGGAGGAGGCCTGCCGCGTCCAGAACGCGCCCTTCTTCACGCGGATCCTCCGCGGGCGCCCCCATGTGACGGCCAAGGTCGCCATGAGCCTCGACGGGCGCCTGGCGACTCGCTCCGGCGCATCGTTCCCGCTGACCGGCGAGGCCGCCCGCGCGCGGGTCCACCTGCTGCGCGACCGCCTGGACGCGGTGCTGGTGGGCGGCGGGACGGCGCGCCTGGACAACCCGCGCCTCACCTGCCGGCTCCCCGCCGACGCGGGCGCCGAAGGCGGCCCGCGCGATCCGATCCGCGTCGTGGTCGATACGCACCTCAAGCTGCCCCTCACGCATCACGTCATGCAGCTGCGCGCCAGCGGCGCCTCCCCGGCGCCGACCTGGCTCGTGGCTGCCGAGCACGCCGATCCCGGCGCGGCTCACCTCGCCGCGCTGGAGCAGCTCGGCGTCGAGGTGCTCCGGGTGCCCGCGCTCCCGCGCGGCGGCGTCGATCCCGCGGCCATGCTGGCCGCGCTGGCCGAGCGCGGCGTCAACAGCCTCCTCGCGGAGGGGGGCGGCGCCCTCCTCGGCTCGCTCTACGACGCCCGCCTGATCGACGCCTGGATCGCCCACGTCGCCCCCAGGATCATCGGCGGCGACGGGGCCACCTCGCCGCTCGGCGGCCTGGGCGCCCAGGGTATGGAGGAGATCCGCAGCACCGGGCCGCTCCGCGTGCGCGCCCTGGGGCCGGATCTGGAGATCGCCGCTGCGGTGGAGGGAGATGTTCACGGGATTGATTGAAGACGTCGGACGTATCGAGCGCATGGAGTCCTCCGGGGGCGCCGCGCGCGTCACCGTGTCCGTCGAGCGCATCGACACCCAGGATCTCCAGCTCGGGGAGTCCATCGCCGTCAACGGCGTGTGCTTCACCGTCATCGCCTGGGATGCCCGCTCCTTCACCTTCGAGGCCAGCGACGAGACCCTCGCCCGCACCACCCTCCGCGACCTGATCCCCGGCACCCGCGTCCACCTGGAGCGCGCCCTGGCCGTGGGCGCCCGACTGGGCGGCCACATCGTCCAGGGCCACGTGGACGGCGTCGGCAAGCTCCTCTCCAACACCGCCGCAGGCGGCGCCCGCGAGCTCTGGCTCTGGGCACCTCGCCCCGTCGCGCGCCTCCTCGTCGAGAAGGGCTCCATCGCCATCGACGGCGTCAGCCTCACCGTCAACGAGGTCCACGGCGAGCGCTTCCGCGTCACCATCGTCCCCCACACCTCCGGCATGACGCTCCTCACCGACCTGACCCCAGGCGCCCGCGTCAACCTGGAGTCCGATATCGTTGGCAAATACGTCGCGCGGCTGGTAAGGGGTTACGCGCGCCCCGAGGGCGAGGACGACGAGGTACCTCGCGACCCCGAGGCTCCCCCCGGCCCGCGCTCCCTGCGCGATCTCCTGATCGCACAGGGCTTCATGTCCCCCGACGACGAGCCCGCCTGAGAGAGGTCACCCGTGAGCTTGCAGAGCACCCCCATTGAGCGCGTCGAGCGCGCGATCGAGGCCATCCGAGAGGGCAAGATGGTCATCCTGGTGGACGACGAGGGCCGCGAGAACGAGGGCGACCTCGTCATGGCCGCCGAGCGCGTCACCCCCGAGGCCATCAACTTCATGGCCAAGCACGCCCGCGGCCTGATCTGCCTCTGCATGACCGAGGAGCGCCTGCGCCACCTCCAGATCCCCATGATGGTCCAGGACAACGAGACCCCCTTCGGCACCGCCTTCACCGTCAGCATCGAGGCCCGCGAGGGCGTCTCCACCGGCATCAGCGCCGCCGACCGCGCCCGCACCATCCAGGTCGCCGTCTCCCCCGACGCCCGCCCCTGGGATCTCGTCCGCCCCGGTCACATCTTCCCCCTCCGCGCCCGCCGCGGCGGCGTCCTCGTCCGCACCGGCCAGACCGAGGGCAGCGTCGATCTGGCCCGCCTCGCGGGCCTCGACCCCTCCGGGGTCGTGTGCGAGATCATGAACGATGACGGTACGATGGCCCGCATGCCCGAGCTGGAGGCCTTCGCCGCCGAGCACGACATGATCATCGTCACCATCGCGGACATGATCGAGTACCGCATGCAGCGCGAGAGCCTCGTCGAAAAACTCGTCGACGCTCCCTGCCCCTCCGAGTACGGCGACGACTTCCGCGTCGCCGTCTTCCGCTCCGTCGTGGACGGCACCGAGCACCTCGCCTTCTACCGCGGCGCCATCCGCGAGGACGCCCCTACACACGTCCGCGTCCAGTACCACCTCGCCGCCTCCGACGTCTTCCGCGCGCGGGTCGGCCGCGCCTACGGGCAGCTCCAGCACGCCCTGGAGAAGATCGCCCAGGCCGAGGCCGGCGTCGTCCTCTACATGTACCCCCCCGAGCACTCCCCCCTGCGCTCGGTCCTCTCCCAGGTCGTCCCCCACGCCCCCGAGGGCTCCGTCCACCTCCCCGCCCTCCAGGACGAGGACGCCGAGGCCCGCCGCGCCCGCCTCGTCAACCAGGTCAGCCCCGAGTTCCGCGACTTCGGCGTCGGCGCCCAGATCCTCCGCGCCCTGGGCGTCGGTCAGTGCGTCCTCCTCACCAACAACCCCAAGCGCATCGTCGGCGTGGAGGGCTACGGCCTCCAGATCGTCGGCTCGGAGCCCCTCGGCTCCTCCAACAGCACCCACTGAGCGCAGGAGAGCGCGCATGACCACGATCATCGAAGGCCACCTCGTCGCCACCGGGCTCCGGCTCGCCATCGTCAGCAGCCGCTGGAACAGCTTCATCGGGGATCGCCTCGTCGAGGGCGCCCTGGACATCATCCAACGCCACGGCGGCGACCCCGCCCAGGTGGTCCACCTCAAGGTGCCCGGCGCCTTCGAGCTGCCCATGGCCGTCCAGCGCGCCGCCCGCTCCGGGCGCTTCGACGCCGTGATCGCCCTGGGGCTCCTCATCCGCGGCTCCACCCCCCACTTCGACTACATCGCCTCCGAGGCGACCAAGGGCCTCGCCAACGCCTCCCTGGACAGCGGCGTCCCCGTCGGCTTCGGCCTCCTCACCACCAACACCATCGAGCAGGCCATCGAGCGCGCAGGCAGCAAGGCCGGCAACAAGGGCGCTGAGGCGGCGCTCGCCGCCATCGAGATGGCGAACCTCTACAAGGCGATGGACGCGCATGGCTGAGCGGATCAAGACGCGCTCCCCCCAGCTCCGCGAGGCGCGGGAGCTGACCCTCCGCGTCCTCTACGCCGAGGACCTCAACACCGTCACCGCCTACGAGGCCTGGCGGCGCTGCCGCGCCTCCTTCCTCGACGCCGAGCTTCCGGCGTTGACGGACCCCGAGGACGCCCACATGCTTGAGGTGGCCCGGATCGCCATCCTCTGGCTCCGCGAGATCCAGGCCGCTCAGATGGACCTCGACAACGTGATCCGCGCCTCCAGCAAGCGCTGGCGCGTGGATCGCATGGCCGTCACCGACCGGAACATCCTCCGCATCGGCGTCTTCGAGATCCTCCACAAGCGCCTCCCCCCCCGGGACGTCATCTACGACTGCGTCGAGCTGGCCAAGCGCTACGGGGAGGCCCCTTCACCGAAGTTCGTCAATGGCATCCTCGATCAAACCTGCAAAGACAATAATATTTCGCTCAAATAATGTATATTTGAAGCGTGTCCTCCTCCCCCTCGGCGCCGCGCTCCTGCTGGCGGCGCCGGGGTGCGAGTCGTCCCCTGCGGCGCCTCCGACGCTCCCCTCCGGCGTGTCGCGCCCCGGGCAGCGCGCTGACGTCATGGACGCCGAGGGACACCTGGCCCTCCGCCTGCGCTGGCGTCGTCACCAGACCCGCGTCTACGGCGCCGATCACGCCGCGGTCGGCGCGGTCGTCCCCCAGGGGGACGACCTCCACCTCCTCGACTTGAGCTGGCAGCGCGGCTTCATCCTCCGCCCCGCGACGCCCCCCGACGACGCCCCCGAGGGCTCCCGCCGCTGGGTGCTCCTCCCCGCCGAGGCCCGCTGGCAGAGCGTCCGACGCCCCGAGGACGAGGCGCGCCTCAGCCGCCTGGAGCCCGAGAGCGACGCCCCCCTCCTGACCGTCGAGGAGCGCCCCGCCGAGCAGGGCGCCCGCGCCTGGATCATCCGCCGCGACGACGACGTCCTCGCCCGTCTGATCCGCACCGACGCCGATCCCCAGGCCTGGACCCTCACGCTGGCCCGCGGCGCCAACCCCGACGCCCCGGCGCCCTACATCGCCCGCGCCTCCGGCGCTGGCGCCGCCCGCACCCTGGAGGTCGCCCGCCCGGCTGATGACGGCGACGCCGAGGTGGTCGTCCTCTCCGCCCGCGACGAGCGCCTCACCCCCGGCGCAGCCGCCCTGGCCCTCCTCCCCGAGGTCGAGCCGCTGGTGCGCGGCGGGCTGATGGTCTTGTTGAGCCAGGAGACGCCGCCAGGGACATGAGCCCCTCGCCTACCACCCCATGCGGAGCTGGACGCCGTAGTGACCCTCGAAGGAGGAGCGGACGGACTGCCAGTTGTCGAGGTAGGGGCCCAGGTGCAGCGGGCTGCCCTGGGTGAGCGTGGGGAGCATGTTGAGCCAGAGGCAGGAGCCGGTGATGTTGATCAGGTTGGTGGTGCCGAAGAGGGGCGGCGAGGCGGTCTTCTGACCGAAGACCTCGCGGATGGCGACCCAGGACTTGGCGCCCTCCCAGGTGAGGCGGAGCTGGTGGATGAGGGGATCGTGGACCTGCTGCGGGAGGGGGCTGGCCCACCAGGACCAGAGCGGCGCCTCGAAGGCGGAGAGGTCGGCGTCAAGGCGCAGGGGAGAGGCGTCCAGCTCGACGGAGGCGGCCGGGGCGAAGAGCTCGGCGCTGACAGGCTCCACCTCGACGGACATGGGGGCTGCCGGGGCCTCGCCGTCGGCCTCCTGAGCAGCGACCGCCGCCGAGAGGAGGAGCGCAGCGAGGGCTGCGCAGCATCCCATCAGGGCGCATCGTGGGGTTGAGCTGTGGCGGCGACAGGACTTCATGGCAGCAATAGCCCCTCATCGTACTCCAATCACTAGAAGAGGGTAGCGCCGCCGCTTTGTTCCGTCAAGTTGTTGTGAAGCGTCCTCAGGGGGCGAAGGCGCGGACGACGCGGAGGACGCCGTCGATCTCCTGGGGGTTGAGGCGGTGCTTGAAGGGGGGCATGGAGCCGCGCCCTTGAGCGATGACGGCGCGGAGGGCGTCGTCCTGGGCCTGCGCCTGCCAGGCGGGGTCGGTGAAGTCGGTGGGGGAGGTGCGGAGCATGGCGGCGCGGGGGCCGTTGCCCTTGCCGGTGGGGCCGTGGCAGCTCATGCAGGCGCGGTCGTAGACCGCGCGGGCCTGGGCGTCGGTGAGGGGCCCCTGGGCGGGGGCGGGCTGAGGCGTCGCGGCGTCGCGGGGCTGCTGGCAGGCCACCGCGGCGAGGAGGAGGAGGGAGCAGGCGAGGAGGCGTCGCATCAGAAGCCGGCCCCCTGGACGAGCTTGCCGATCTCGCGGGACTCCTTCTCGGCGGCCAGCTCGAAGTCCTCGTTGGTGAGGGAGCGCTCCTGCTGGGCGGCCCAGAAGGCGGCGCGGAGGACGGCGTTCTTGATGTTACCGCCCGCCAGCTCGTACTTCTCCGCGATCCAGTCGAAGTCCAGCTCCTCCGCGATGGGGGCCTCGGGCGGGATCATCTTGCGCCAGAGGTGGACGCGGTCCTCTTTTTCGGGGAAGGGGAAGTCGATGCGGAAGTTGAGGCGCCGCTTGAAGGCGTCGTCGATGCCCTTCTCGAAGTTGGTGGTGAGGATGCAGATCCCGCCGTGTTCTTCAATCTTTTGAAGGAGATAGTTGACTTCAAGGTTGGCGTAGCGATCGACGGAGGACTTGACCTCGGTGCGCTTGGCGAAGAGGGAGTCGGCCTCGTCGAAGAGGATGATGAACTGGTTGCCCTGGGCGGCGTCGAAGACGGTCTTGAGGTTCTTCTCGGTCTCTCCGACGTACTTGGAGACGACCTGGGAGAGATCGACCTTGAAGAGGTCCATGCCCAGCTCGCCCGCGATGCAGCCAGCGACCATGGTCTTGCCGGTGCCGGGGGGGCCGGAGAAGAGGACGGAGAGGCCCTTGCCGGACACCATCTTGCGGTCGAAGCCCCAGTCGTGGAAGACGACGCCGCGGTAGCGGGCCTGGCCGATGATCTCCTGGACGGTGCCGCGGATGTCTTCGGGGAGGACCATGTCCTCCAGGCGGGCGACCTGGTTGACGCGGGAGGCGATGCTGCCGAGGCCCTTGCCGAGCTGGATGCGGCAGGCCATGTCGAGGTCGGCGCTCTGGACGGGGGCGTCGGGGGAGCCGACGCGCATCATCGCCTCCTGGTGGGCGTGGTCGAGGACGCGGAGGATGGCGCCGCCCGTGAAGCCGTACTTGAGGGCGAAGGAGCGGAGATCGACGTCCTGATCCATGGGCTTCTGGGTGCGGCGGATGAGGGCCTCCCAGAGCTTGATGCGCCCGAAGGTGTCGGGGACGTTGAGGGCGACGCGGGTCGAGAAGCCGCCGCTGATCTCGCCCAGGCTGATGTCGGCGGAGGTGCTGGTGAGGACGCCGAGGCCCTCCGCCATGCGGAGGATGGAGAAGAGGTAGCCGGTGGGGGGGAGCTGGCCGCCCTGGACCAGCTCGTCGCGGTAGTTGGCGAGGCAGAGGGCGGCGCCGTGGAGCCGGGCCTCCCGCGCGATGTCCCGGAAGACGCGGTCGCGGAGGTGCGGCGGGATCGCGGTGGCCTCCAGGTTGGCGATGAGGAGCGGGCGCGCGATGGCCGCAGCCAGCCGGGCCGCGACGCTGCGCTTGCCCGCGCCGGCCTGGCCGGTGAGGGCCACCAGGGGGGTCGGCTCGCCGGGGGTGGCGGCGAGGCGCTGGGTGTAGACCAGGAGCGCCTGGAGGCGGCGGGTGTCGCGCTCGGCGTAGATGAGGTTGTCGAAGTCGGGGGTGCCGTGGGTGAGGTAGGCGAAGCGCTGGAGATCGGGGGCGACGCCGGCGGCCCCCATGAGCCAGAGGACCATGCGCTCGGGCATCTTGAACTCGCGCAGGAGGAGGCTCGTCTCGATGCCTGCGGCGGTGGGCTCGATCTCGATGAGGTTCAGCTCCAGCAGCGCCGAGTTGGGGAGGAAGGCGGCGCGGCCCTCGCGCCGGGTGGCGTCGTCGGTGGCGAAGAGCTCCAGGGCGAGGTGGACGTTGGGGCGCTTGCGGGTGACGTCGTTGAGGAGGTAGGAGAACATCCGCTGGAAGGAGAGGTCCACCTCCGGCGCCAGGGCCAGGAGGAGGATCTGGCGCTGGAGCGGCGAGAGGCGGAAGCGGCGGGCGACGTCCAGGAGCGGGAGGCGGCACCCGCCGTTGCCCCGGCGAGCCGACCAGAGGGTCGCGGCCTCTTTGAGGGCGATCTCGCGGGTCTTCTGCTCAAAGCGGAGGTGCGCCGCGCGGATCTCGGGGTCGGCCTCGTCCTGGGGGGGCTGGACGGTCTGTCGGATGAGCTGGTTCAGCTCGCCGTCGCGCAGCAGGATGCCCCGGAAGCGGTCGTTGGCCTGGAGGACCCCGCGCCGCTGGAGGATGAGGCCCCGCAGCTCGAAGAGGAGCGCGAGGCGCTGCAGCTCGTCGCGGGCGTGCTCGGCGGGGTCGTTGTAGACGGGGAGCTGCGCGAGCTGAAGCTCATCCAGCGAGGCGATGAGGTGATCGACGGGCAGAGTGATGGTCACAGGGCTCCTCCAGGGGGCGCGCCGTAGGCGCGCGTCGGCTCAACGGGGGAGGAGTGTAGCAGGACCTGGAGCCGAAGGGGAGGGGAGGGCGACCTCGATCCACGGCCCGGCTTCGCCGGGGAAGGCGAGGGCGGAGACGACGGGTGCGTCGGCGGCTGGCGGGGCGGAGGAGGCGGTGATCTGGAGCGGCCGGGCGACCTGAAGCTCGACGGTCAGGGGGCGTGGGAGCGC
>CAUJGC010000403.1 GCA_963169075.1 Myxococcota bacterium | reverse complement strand
GGGGTTGGTTGGGTGGGGGTTTGGGGGGGTGGGGGGGGCCGGGGGGGGGCTGCGCGTGGGGGGGGTGGTGGGGGGGGGGCGGGTGGTGGTGGGGGTGGTGGGGGGGGTGCGGCTCCTGGTGGGTGGGGGGGCGGGGCTGGCTGCGGCGGGGCTGATCGCGGCGATCAGCCAGGAGCGGCCGCTCTTGATCTGGCTGGACGACGCCCACGCCGCTCCGGAGATGATCGCCTGGGCCGAGGCGCTGGTGCGGGCGCTGCCGCGCCAGCCGCTCCTGCTCCTGCTTGGGCTGGACCCGGCGGAGGTGGCGCGGCGGCCTGCGGCGTCGGCGGCCTGGGCGTCGCTGGAGGAGGCGACCCCGGCGGGTCGGCTGGAGCTGGCGCCGCTCTCGGAGGAGGAGCAGCTCATGCTGGTCCAGGCGAGCCTGGGGCTGACCCCGGCGGTGGCGGCGGAGGTGGTGTCGCGGACCGACGGCAGCCCGCGCCTGGCGTTGGAGCTGGTGGGTGACTGGGTGTCGCGCGGGCTGCTGATCCCCGGTCCGGAGGGCTATGCGCTGCGCCCCGGCGCGGTGGCGACGGTGCCCGAGGCGATCACCCGCCGCTGGGAGGCTGCGCTGGACGAGGTGCTGGCGGCGTCACCGCCGGGGGCTGCGGTGGCGCTGGAGGCGGCGGCGACGCTGGGGCGCGAGGTGCCCGGGGCGCTCTGGGCCGGGGTCTGCGCGCAGCTTGGGGCGCCGGGGGACGAGGCGCTGGTGGAGCGGCTGATCCAGGCGGGGCTGGCGGAGCGGAGCGTCGGCGGTTGGTGCTTCGCGCAGGGGATGCTGCGGGAGAGCCTGGAGCGGCTGGCGAGCGACGCGGGTCGTCTGCCTCGCCTGCACCGGGCCTGCGCCGCGATGATCGAGGCGTTGGGGCCGCGCTCGGGGCTGGAGGGCTGGTCGGCGCGGGCGGGGCATCACCTCACCCAGGCGGGCGAGCATGGCCGCGCGGCGCCGCTCCTCCAGGCGGGCTTTGAGGAGCGGCTCCGGGCGGGGGCGCTGCCGCAGGCCGGGGCGTTGCTGGAGGCGTGGCGTCGCAGCGCCCGGGTGCGCGGCGAGGAGCCCGCCGCGCTGCGGAGCGGTGAGGGGTTGCTGGCGTTGGCGCAGGGGCGCCTGGGAGCCGCGCTGGAGGCGTTGGAGGAGGCAGGGCAGGGCGCAGGGTGGGCCGCGCTCCAGGCGCGTCTGGGGCGCGCCTGGGGGCTCTTGCGGGCGGGGCGGCTCGCGGAGGCCGAGCAGGGCTTTGAGGAGCTGGCGTCGTCGTCGGAGGGGCCTCAAGGTGAGGCGCTGGTGGGGCTGGCGGAGGTCTGCTGCGCGGCGGGTCGGATCGTGGAGGCGCGGCTCCACCTGAAGGACGCGTCCTCGCTGGCGTCGGGCTCGCGTCGGGTGCTGGGCCTCGCGGGTGCGGCGGCGGGCCGCCTGGAGGCGGCGCAGGGGGAGATCGTCGCGGCGCAGTCGCGCTGGCAGGAGGCGCTGGCGTGCCTCCAAGGCGAGGGCGCGGCGCTGGAGGCGCTGGAGGTGGAGATCGCGCTGGCAGACCTGGAGCGCCAGCGCGGCCAGCTGGAGGCCGCCGAGGTGGCCTTGCGGACGCTGCTGGCTCAGGCGGAGGCGCTGGGGTGTTGGCTGGTGCCCCGGGCGTGGCTGGGGTTGGGGCTGGCGTCGCTTGGGCGCGGGCAGCTCGGCGCGGCGCTGGAGGCGCTGGAGGCGGCGCAGCGCAGCGCTGAGGCGCAGCCTGCGGCGCGGGAGCGCCTGGGGGCGAGCGCGGGGCTGGCGGCCTGCGGGGCGCGGCTTGGGCAGCGCGCGCTGCTCCTGGAGGGGCTGGAGGGGGTGGAGGCGCGCGACTACTCGCTGCGGCGGCTGGACGAGGCTGCGCGCTGGGCGCTGCGCCTGGCGCGCGATCACGCGGGCGGGGAAGAGCGCGCGCGTCTGGAGCGTCTGCTCCAGAGCGCGGGCGCGTGAGGGCCGCCGCCCGCCTACCTCAAGGAGCAGGATGGAGCGAAGCGAAGAAGCAGCGGGCGCGGTAGCGGCGCCGGAGTTGAGCGCCTGGGGTCGTCTGCGGGCGCGGTGGTGGTTCCGCTGGGGGATGGACGGGGTGATCCTGCTGGCGGTGGTGTGGGCGGTGATGGCGTGGCAGGGGCGCAACCTGCTGGACTCCCGCGCGGCGGCGCCGCCGCTTCGCCTCGCGACGCTGGACGGCGGCGTGGTGGATCTGACGGCGCTGCGGGGCCGGGAGGTGGTGCTCTTCTTCTGGGCGCCGTGGTGCGGGGTCTGCGAGGCGGAGAGCGGGGCGATCTCCAGCCTCTACCACAGCCAGGACGGCCCGGAGGACGCGGCGGTGCTCTCGGTGGCGCTTGGGTATCAGGATCGGGCGCAAGTGGAGGGGTTCGTGGCGGAGCACGGGGTAGACTACCCCGTGCTCCTGGGCACGGACGAGACCGCGGCGGCCTATCGGATCGACAAGTTCCCCACGGTCTATGTGTTGGATGAGGAGGGGCGGATCAAGTCGTCCACGGTGGGCTACTCGACCTCGTGGGGGCTGCGGGCGCGCCTCTGGTGACGCCCGCAGCCCGGCTCCTCAGCGGCGACGCCGCGCGAGGGTGACGCCGAGGACGCCCAGGGCGAAGAGGAGGGCGCCTGCCGGGAGGTGGGAGGCGCCGCGGGGGCCTGCCTGGGCGCAGCCCTCGTCGTCGCTGCTGGCGGCGGGGGTGGGGGTGGGGTCCTCGTCGTCGGGCGCGTCGCAGGCGTCGCCTGCGCCGTCCTCGTCGGCGTCGGCCTGGTCGGGGTTGGCGTCGTCGGGGCAGTTGTCGTCGGCGTCCAGCACGCCGTCGCCGTCGGCGTCGTCGGGGGTCGGCTCGCAGGCGTCACCGACGCCGTCGCTGTCGGCGTCAGCCTGGTCAGGGTTGGCGACCTGGGGGCAGTTGTCCGCGCCGTTGATCACGCCGTCGCCGTCGCTGTCGTCCGCGTCGCAGGCGTCACCGACGCCGTCGTTGTCGCTGTCCTCCTGGTTGGGGTTGGCCACCTCGGGGCAGCTGTCCTCCAGGTCGAGGATGCCGTCGCCGTCCGAGTCGTCGCAGACGTCCCCGACGCCGTCGTTGTCGGCGTCCGCCTGGTCTTCGTTGGCGATGGCGGGGCAGTTGTCGAGGCCGTCGGGGGTGCCGTCGCCGTCGTTGTCATCGCCGTCGCAGGCGTTGCCGAGGCCGTCGTTGTCCACGTCGCCCTGGTCGGGGTTGGCGGCCAGGGGGCAGTTGTCCTCGGCGTTGAGGACGCCGTCGTTGTCGTTGTCGTCGTCGCAGACGTCTCCGATGCCGTCGCCGTCGATGTCCGCCTGGCCGGGGTCGCTGGTGAGGGGGCACTTGTCCTCTTCGTCGGGGACGGAGTCGTTGTCGTCGTCGTCGTCGCAGGCGTCTCCGGCGCCGTCGCTGTCGCTGTCCACCTGATCTTCATTGGCGACGAGGGGGCAGCTGTCCTCGGCGTCGACGAGGAGGTCGGAGTCGTCGTCGTCGTCGCAGGCGTTACCGTCGCCATCGCTGTCGGTGTCGAGCTGATCTTCGTTGGCGATGGCGGGGCAGTTGTCGTCGGTGTTGGCGACGCCGTCGCCGTCGGTGTCGTCGTCGCAGGCGTCCCCCATGCCGTCGGCGTCGGCGTCGGCCTGGTCCTCGTTGGGTGTGGCGGGGCAGTTGTCGGCCATATCGGGGACGTTGTCGCCGTCGCCATCGGCGCCGTCGCAGGCATCTCCGACGCCGTTGGCGTTGGCGTCGGCCTGGTTGGGGTTGTGTGTGGCGGGGCAGTTGTCGTCGATGTTGGCGACGCCGTCTCCATCGGTGTCGTCGTCGCAGGCGTCTCCGAGGCCGTCGCTGTCGGCGTCGCTCTGCTGTCGGTTGGCGACGAGGGGGCAGTTGTCAGCGCTGTCGAGGACGCCGTCGTTGTCGTCGTCGCTGTCGCAGGCGTCTCCGAAGCCGTCAGCGTCGTTGTCTTCTTGATCGGGGTTGATGGCGCCGGGGCAGTTGTCGCTGGCGTTGGGGGTGCCGTCGCCGTCGAGGTCGTCGTCGCAGGCGTCGCCGGTGCCGTCGAGGTCGGCGTCGTTTTGATCGGCGTTGGCGCGGAGGGGGCAGTTGTCGGCGCCGTCCGCGAGGCCGTCGTTGTCGTCATCCATGTCGCAGGCGTCGCCGTTGTCGTCGCCGTCGGCGTTGGCCTGGTCGGGGTTGGCGACGTCGGGGCAGTTGTCGCTGGCGTTGCAGATGGTGTCGCGGTCGGTGTCGCCGCTCAGGCAGAAGCCCTGGGCGTAGGCCTCGGCGGAGAGGAGCGTGGCGGCGAGGGCGAGCGTCGCGATGAGGAGGTGCTTGTACATGGGGCGGCTCCTTGGAGAGAGGGCCGCGCCGCTGAGGGGGCTTGCTTGCGAGTGGTGGGTGTTGAGCCCTTGGTCCCCACGGCGGCGCGGCGCGCGTGGCCTCTTAGAGCAGGGAGCGTGCCAAGAAGAGCAAAGGGGGGCGGAGGCCCGCTGCTGCGACCTCCGCCCCCCTTTGTCGTTCGATCTCAAGATGAGACGAGAGGGCGGCAGGCGCCCTCCGTCTCATCTTGAGACCAGGGCTCACCGCCGCCGCAGCAGCGCACCCAGGAGGAGGAGCCCCGCCGCCAGGAGCGGCAGCGGACGCGGCGCACCCGACGGCGCGCCCTGAGCGCAGCCCAGGGTGCTCCCCTCGACGCTCCCGCCCAGGGCGTCGCCCGCAGGCTCCTCCGCGAAGCCGCCGCCGTTGTTGTTCCCGCCGCCGCTGTTGCTCCCCTCGTTGTTCGCCGTCGGGTCCGCCGAGGACGGGTCGCAGGCGTCACCGATGCCGTCCCCGTCGCTGTCCTCCTGGCCCGGATCGGGCCGGGTGGGGCACACATCGTCCTCGTCCTGCACCCCATCCCCGTCGTCGTCCTTGTCGCACGCGTCGCCCTCGCCGTCCCCGTCCAGATCGCTGCCGTCAGGGGAGTCGGTGAAGGGGCAGTTGTCGGCCTCGTTGCTCAGGCCGTCGCCGTCCAGATCGTCGTCGCAGACATCGCCCAGGCCGTCGCCGTCGGTGTCCAGCTGGTTGGGGTTGGGGACGGCCAGGCAGTTGTCGCGGGCGTCGGGGGTGCCGTCGCCGTCGCTGTCAGGCGCCGGCGGCGCGTCGCAGACGTCGCCCAGGCCGTCGTTGTCGCTGTCCCGCTGCTCGCGGTTGGGGTCGCGCGGGCAGTTGTCAAAGGAGTCCGGCACCCCGTCGCCGTCCACGTCCGCGTCGCAGGCGTCACCCAGACCGTCGCCGTCCAGATCCTCCTGGCGCGGGTTGGGGACCGACGGGCAGCGGTCGTCCACGTTCAGCACGTCGTCGCCGTCCAGATCGTCGTCGCACACGTCCCCCAGGCCGTCGCCGTCCAGATCCTCCTGCCCCGGGTTGCTCAGGCGAGGGCAGCTGTCCTCCGCGTCGGGGACGCCGTCGTTGTCATCGTCGCGGTCGCAGGCGTCGCCCTGCGCGTCCCCGTCGAGGTTGGCCTGATCCGCGTTGGGCACCTCGACGCAGCTGTCGAGGATGTCCTCCACCCCGTCGCCGTCGGTGTCGTTGTCGCAGAGATCCCCGGCGCCGTTCCCGTTGCGGTCGGCCTGGTCGGGGTTGCGCACCCGGGGGCAGTTGTCGGCGGCGTTGGAGACGCCGTCGCCGTCCAGATCGTCGTCGCAGGCGTCGCCCACCCCGTCCAGATCACGATCCAGCTGGAGCGTGTTGGGGGTGTCGGGGCAGTTGTCGATCCGATCCAGCACCCCGTCGCCGTCGGTGTCGTCGGTGAAGTCGGCGTCGCAGACGTCACCGCGCCCGTCCCGATCCTGATCCGCCTGATCGACGTTGGGCGTCCGCGGGCAGTTGTCCGCGCCGTCCTGCACCCCGTCGTTGTCGTCGTCGCTGTCGCACGCATCCCCCGCGCCGTCATCGTCGCTGTCGGCTTGATCCGGGTCCGGGACCGCCGGGCAGCGATCCTCCTGATCGGGGACGCCGTCGTTGTCGTCGTCGCTGTCGCACGCATCCCCCGCGCCGTCGCCGTCGGTGTCGCCCTGGTCGGGGTTGGGGGCGCTCACGCAGTTGTCGTCCGCGTCGAAGACCCCGTCCCGATCCGCGTCCTCCTCCACCGCGCACGACGCCGAGCACCCGTCCAGCGGGGACGTGTTGCCGTCATCGCACCCCTCGCCGCGCTCCGGATAGCCGTTGCCGCACACCGGCTCCCGCCCCGAGCGCACCCCGAAGCGCCACACCCCCGTCTCGCCCACGTTCGTGTCAAAGCAGGGCTCCAGCTCCTCGCAGGCGTCGATGAAGCGGATCGCGTCGGTCTGCGACGCCCAGATCATCAGCCAGTTCACGCCGTCGCCTGCGTCGATCCCCGCCACCGCCTGGTTGCCTCCCAGGCCGTTCGCGTCACCGCCGCTGCCCCGCTCCTGACCGGTCGTCCACTCCAGCCGGTTGTAGCGGAACTCCACGTCGAAGTCCCCGTTCACGATGTCCGACCGATCCTCCAGCACGATCTGGAAGGAGTTGGCCGAGGACAGGCTCCGGTTGAAGAACCCCACCTCAAACCACGTCACGATCAGCCGCCCCGACGGGTCCAGGTGGTAGTCGATGGCGTTGGCGTAGCGCGGATCGCCCTGCTCCCGGATGTCCACGTCCGCCCAGTACGCCGCGATCTGCGGCTGCCCTGGCACCGGAAAGAGCGACGGCGTGAAGATCGGCACCGGCACCCCGAACGAGATCGACCCGTTCGTGTTGATGTAGACCTCCGTATAGCGCGTCCCCAGGAAGTCCAGCCCACCCGGGAAGGCCGGCGTCAGATCCACGCGCACGGAGTCGTCGTCGTTGGGCGGGAGCGTCTGCGCGCCAAAGCCGCGCGGGCCGCCAAAACCCTCCAGGAGCGGCGCCTGAGCCTGCGCGAGGCCCGGCGCCAGCGCAGCGCCGCCGCAGGCGGCGCCAGCCCAGAGGAGGAGGAGAGCAGAGGGGTGAGGTCGGTTCATGATCAAGCGCCTGGCATCAAAGGGTTACGCTGCGCGTCATCCGCTGGCGGGTCTGGGCCGATAGCACGCGCGACGCACCGAGGCAAGCGCTCTGGACGTGGAAAAGCGTTGTGCGGCGCTGCGGGCGGGGCTATGATGCACCCGTCTCGCAGTGTGGACGCGGGCCCCAGGGGCCCTTACCCGGAGAGAGGAGCTATGCCGCGCGCACAGATCACGGAGTTCAAGGAAGAGCAGGGGTTTGGCAAGCTGCGCCTGGAAGATGGCACGGAGCTGCGCTTTGACGCCTCCGTAGCGAGCACCTTTGACATCCAGGTCGGGGATCAGGCCGAGGTGACCCTCAAAGAGATCGCAGGCCGCACCGTCGTCCGCAAGGTAGACTTCCTCAACAAGTAGACGAGCCGCTGAGGGCCAGGGCAGCCGGGGCGACTCGCCCCCGAGCCGCTGTTGGCGCCCCGTAAGGCAGCGTAGAACAAACAAAAACAGACATGCACTGCATGTCTGTTTTTGTTTGTTCGGGTTGTGTTCGGGGGGCGGCTCGCCTCCGGCGGCCGGGGGTCAGCGACCCCCGGACCCCCGGCCCACCCTCAGCGCGGACCCACCGTGTAGGCCTGACCCGTGAAGCTGGAGAAGTTGATCAACCCCACCGGCTCCTCGTTGATGAGGCCCGCCGGGTTGAGCGACCCGCCCCACCAGTTGCTCTGGAGATCATAGACGTCTCCCGCCTGCCAGCTCCACGCCGTCAGCGCCACGTTGGCGCTGCCGTCCGACGGCAGCGGGTAGGTGTAGATCGCCTGGGTGCCAGTGACGGTCTGGGTGCCGCCCCAGCCCGAGTCCAGCACCCACACCTGCACCCCCGAAGGCCCCTCTTCACCCAGATCCACCCACTGGGCGGTGTCCCGGTTGAAGGTCGCGTAGAGCGTCGCGCCGCTCAAGAGCCCGCCCGTGATGTACGACCCCGGCGTGCTGTTGTCCGACTCGTTGTAGTCCACATACACCGCCTGCACCGCGCCGCCCATCGGCGCCGTCCAGGTCGAGGACGTCCGCCGCGTCCCGCAGCACGCGCTCCCGCTGAAGCGCAGCGTCGAGGACGTGTCCTCGCGCCCCACGTCCAGCGCGTTGATCACCGCGTTGGAGAAGATGTTGTTGTTGTTGATCCGCACCGTCGGCGCGCCGCTGGCGTTGCGGTGGATGCGGACGCCCTCCTGGTTGTTGAACGAGATGTTGCTCCGGATCACCTGACCCGACACCAGGCCGCTCACCAGGAGCCCCACCGCGTTGTCGCCCAGGTGGTTGTACTCCGCCGTGACGCTGGACGCGCCGAAGAGAGCCAGCCCCGCGTCCATATTCTCGCGCAGCGTCGAGTCCCGCAGCGTCAGGTTCGCGTTGGAGCCCGTGACGTGGAGCCCGTGACCGCTGCTCCGGAGGATCTGCACCCGCTCCAGCGTGGCGCTGCCGCCCGCCATCGTGACGCCCGTCCCTCCGGCGTCGGTGATCTCGCTCTCGCGGATCATCGCGCCGCTCGTGTTGCTCAGGCGCAGCGCCACCTGGCCCGCGCGCTGGAGGCGCACATGGTCCAGCTGCGACGCCGACGCCCCCAACGTGAGGTTGTTGAGCCCATGGGCCACGTCAACATAACTCCAGGTTATCAAGCCAGGGGCGTTGATGTCCGTAAAGGCATCGTCAGGCGCCGGCGTCCCGTAGCCGTCAAAGCGCACGCGCTCCGCCGCCGTCCCCTGCGCCGTCAGGCTCCCCTGAAGGGTCAGCCGGAAGTCCCCCACGCCGTCCCCGTTCTGATCGTGCTTCACAAAGAGCACCTGGGTGCCCGCCGCCACCGTGGCGCTCGCCCCGGCGGCCAGCGTCAGATCCCCCGTGATGTAGACGGTGCCGCTCAAGGCGCTCCCGTTCGCCAGCGCCCCGCTCAGGTAGGGCCCCGTGTCGAAGGCCTCATCAAAGGCCACCCCCGTGAAGCCCTGGAGGTTCACCGCCGTCGGCGCGCTCATGCTCACCGCCCCCAGCACGTCCGGGAAGACGCCCAGGTAGTTCGCCCGCAGATCCACCGTCGTGTTGAGCACGTTGGCGCTCACCTCCACGCCGCTCTGCCCCGGCACCGCGTAGATCGCCTGGGTGCCGGTGATGGTCTGGGTGCCGCCCCAACCCGAGTCCAGCACCCACACCTGCACCCCCGAAGGCGTCGCCCCCCCCAGGTCCACCCACTGGGCGGTGTCCCGGTTGAAGGTCGCGTAGAGCGTCGCGCCGCTCAAGAGCCCGCCCGTGATGTACGACCCCGGCGTGCTGTTGTCCGACTCGTTGTAGTCCACATACACCCGGCGCACGACCCCGCCCATCGGCGCCGTCCAGGTCGAGGACGTCCGCCGCGTCCCGCAGCACGCGCTCCCGCTGAAGCGCAGCGTCGAGGACGTGTCAGCCGACATCACCCGCCACCCACCCGTCACCGAGTTGCCATAGATGTTGTTCCGGTTGATCGTCGGGCCGCTGCCGTCCACCTCCAGGCGGACCCCCTCGGCGCCGTTCTCCAGCACCTCGCTCTCGCTCAGCGAGCCGCCGCGCCGGCTCCGGTACCAGAGCCCCGCCCCGCCGTTCTCGTGGATCGCGCAGCGCGTGATCGCCGGGGTCGCGTCGGTGATCTGCCAGCCGTCTCCGGCGTTGCCGAAGACCTCGCACCCCGTGAAGCTCCCCGAGGTGTTCGCCGTCACCTCCGCGCCCGCGCCGCCGTTGCCGTAGAGCGCCAGCCCCTCGCTCACCAGCCCCGTCGCCCCGCTGTTCAGGCGCAGCCCGAAGGTCTGGTTGTCGTGGCTCGACACCCGGTTCAAGGTCACGCCCGCCGCGCCGACCTGCACCCCCGTCCGGCACGAGCGCACCTCCACGTCCTCCACCGTCGCATCATCCCGAAGATTCAAGCAATCTTCGCCGTACTCGACGATCGCGTGCTGGAGCGAGGACATCCCGCTCTGGAGCGTGATCCCCGCCCAGGAGCGTGGCGCCCGGTTGTCACCGTAGACCGAGAAGATCACCGGCGACGCCTCGCTGCCCTCCACCACCAGGCTGCCCCCGCTCTGCACCTCCAACCCGTAGTCACCGATCCCGTCGGCGGGCTGCGTGTCCTGGTACACGAAGAGCACCTGCGTCCCCTCCGCCACCGTCAGCGTCACGCCGCTCGGCACCGTGATGTCCCCCGTCACCACCACCGTCCCGTACCACGTCGTCGAGCTGGACACCGCGCCGCCCACATAGGTGATGTCGCTGAAGCTCACCCCCTGCGTCCGCGACGCCGTCTGACCCACGCCGTCCCGCACCTGGAGCGCGATGGTGTACTCCCCGTACTCCGGGTAGGTGAACGTCGCCACCTTGTCCGTGCTCCACGCCGTGTACTGGCCGTCGTTGTTGAAGCTCCAGCGCACCTCCAGCTCCGCGCCGCTCGTCTCCCGATCCGACGACGCCGTCGCGTCCACCGTCACCTGGCGATCCCCCGACACCGTCGCCGTGAAGGCCGCCACCGGCACGTCGTTGCGCACCCGCACCGTCGCCGGCGCCGAGACGTTGAAGCGGTTGGCGCTGTCCCGCGCCCGCGCCACCAGCGTGTACGAAGCCCCCGTCATCGCCTCCGGCGCCACCGTGAACGTGAACTCGTAGGGCAGGTCCACGTCCGTCTCCACCACCGCGCCGTCCACCTCCAGATCCACGCCCACCAGGGTCGCCCCCTGCGCCGTGGCGTTCACCAGCACGCTCAGCGACTCCCCCTGGGTCAGCTCACGCACCGCGTTCGGCTGCGGCCGCACGAAGGCCACCTGCACCGCCGGGTTGGGCACCTCCGACGGGTCCAGGCACATCCCCTCGCTGCACACCCGCCCGCCCGCGCACGCCGCCACCGCGCCGTACCCCGAGCCGTCCGCCGCGCAGGCGTGGTAGGTCTGCTCCGTCACACACTCCCGCGCGCTCGGCGTACACACCTGATCAAAGCACGACCCCTCGTCGCAATACCGATCCTCGCCGCATCCAAAGCTCTCGCCATAGCCTGAGCCCTGGCTGTTGCAGATGTGATAAGCGAAGCTGCCGCTGCACGAGGTCGCGTTGGGCTCGCACACCTGATCGAAGCACTCGCCCGCCGCGCAGTAACGCCCGTCGCCGCAAGCCAGCGCAGGCCCCAGCGCGCTCCCCAGCGCGTCGCACACCCGCACCGCGTCCCCCTCACACACCGCGCTGTTCGGCGCGCACGCCTGCACCTGGCACGCCCCCGCCTCGCAGTAACGACCCGCACCACACGCCACCGGGTTCGAGTAGCCCGTCCCCTCCGCGTTGCACACCACCACCGACGCGCCCTGGCACGAGGCCGTGTTCGGCTCGCACGTCGTCGCCACGCACGACCCGTCCACGCACACCGCCTCCGCGCCGCACGCCGCTGGCGCGCCGTACCCCGAGCCGTCCCCCGCGCACGTCCGCACCCCGTTGGCCTCGCACACCGTCGCCCCCGGCGCGCAGACCTGATCGTAGCAGAAGCCCTCGCTGCAATACTGCGCCGCCCCGCACGCCTCCGGCGCGCTCGTCCCCGAGCCGTCCGCGCTGCACACCACCACCCGCCCCTGCACATCGCAGCTCCGGCTCCCCGGCGTACACACCTGCGCCTCACACACCCCCGACTGACAGAACGAGCCCGCGCCGCACGGCGTCGGCGGCCCGTAGCCGTTGCCCGTCTCCAGGCACGTCAGCACGCCGTCACCGCTGCACACCCGCGACCCCGGCTCGCAGAGCGTCGGCAGGCACGCCCCGGAGGTGCACGCCTCCTCCGCGCCGCACGCCTCTGGCGCACCCCAGCCCGCCCCGCGCGCGTCGCAGGTGGACACCCCGCCCGGCTCGCACCGCGTCGCACCCGGCACGCACACCTGCGCCTCGCACCGACCCGCCTCACAGTAGAGCCCCACGCCGCACGCCTCCGGCGCCTCCAGCCCCGAACCGTCCGCGCGGCAACGACGCACCGCGTCCCCGTCGCACGACGCCTCGCCGGGCGTGCACACCTGCGCCTCGCACGAGCCCTCCCGGCAGAACTCCCCCGCCTCGCACGACACCGGCGCCCCGTACCCCGACCCGTCCGCGTTGCACAGCGCCACCCCGCTCCCCAGGCACGTCGCCTCCCCCGGCGCGCACACCTGCGCCTCGCACGAGCCGCCCCGGCAGAGCGACCCCTCGCCGCACGACATCGACTCCCCATAACCCGACCCGTCCGCCGCGCACACCCGGTAGGCTCCGCCGTCCGCGCAGATCGTCTCCCCCGGCGCGCACACCTGCGTCACGCACGCCCCGTCTCGACAGAACTCGTCCGCCTCGCAGAGCGTCGGCGCCAGGTACCCCGTCCCCGACGCGTTGCAGCTCGCCACCGCGCTCCCAAAGCACGCCCGCTCGCCCGGCGTGCAGGTCTCCCCCGGGTTGTTGTTGCCCGGGTTGTTGTTGCCCGGGTTGTTGTTCACCGGGTTGTTGTTGCTCGGATTGTTGTTCGCCGGGCTGTTATTGCTCGGGTTGTTGGTGTTGTTGTTCGCCGGGTTGTTGTTCGCCGGGCTGTTGTTGCCAGGGCCCGCGCCCCCGGTCTCGTCGCCGCCACACGCCGACGCCAGCAGCGTCAGCGCGGTCAGCAGGAGGCTTGTCCATCGCTTCATGGGAGACACCACAGAAAATGTAGGTAAACGTGTGTTGATATGCGCTTGAATCGTGTTCGAAGACCAGCGCGCGCCCCGACGACGCAGGCATACACGATCTCCTCACGACGCGCCAACGTGATGTGCGCCCCTTGACCCTGACGGCCTCCGGTGCCACCCTCTCCCCATGACGCGCAGGGCCTGCGCGCCGCTCTTCACCCCCAGGACGCACCATGCTCCGCTCCATCCTCGCCAACCTCCTCCTCGCCGTCGCCTACACCGCGCTCGCCTTTGGCGTCGCCCTCCTCATGACCGACAAGGACGACACCCGCCTCCTCGCCATCCTCACCGGCTCGGTCGCCTACGGCTTCGCCAACGTCCACTTCGTCCTCTGGTTCACCGTCTACACCCGACGAAAGAAGGAAGCCCAGGCCGGACTCGGCCGCGAGAGCCGCGACGAGCTCTTCAGCGCCTGAGCCCTGCGGCTTGCCGACAACGCGCCGCCGTGGCACTCTCAAGAACGCGCACTTGCCTCGCGCTGCGAGGCAGCCCCTCTTGAACGTCCACACCCCAGCGAGGGCACACCATGAGCAGCGGCCTCAGCTTCGCCGTCGGTGAAGAGCATGGCATGATCCTGGAGGCTGTCGAGGGCCTCCTCCGCAAGATCGAACCCCAGCGCGAGCGCTACCTCAAGCTCATCTTCGAAGAGCAGACCTTCCCCGAAGAGCTCTGGGGCGAGATGGCCCGCGCAGGCATCATCGGCGCCCTCGTCCCCGAAGAGTACGGCGGCACCGGCCTCGGGCTCCTCGGCATGACCCTCGCCCTGGAGCGCCTCTCCGCGGCCGGGCTCACCAACGCCTTCTGCATCCTCACCACCATGGCCAACATGGCCCTCCTCCGCGGCGGCTCCGAAGAGCAGAAGGCCCACTGGATGCCACGCATCGCCTCCGGAGAGGCCAAGTTCGCCTTCGCCATCACCGAGCCCGACGCCGGCACCAACTCCTTCAAGATGAAGACCCGCGCCACACGCGACGGCGACGGCTTCCGACTCAACGGCTCCAAAGGATGGATCACCGGCGCCAACGTCGCCGACTACATCCTCGTCGTCGCGCGCACCACCTCCTACGAAGACCTCAAGGCCCAGGGGCTCCCCAAGACCTACGGCCTCGGCCTCTTCATCGTGGACGCCCGCGCACCCGGCCTCGAAATGCAGGTCATGGACACCGCCGGCATCGAGGGCTACAAGCAGTACATGCTCTACTTCGACAACGTCGAGATCCCCCCCGAGCACGTCCTCGGGGACCCCGACGCGGGCGCTATGACCCTCTTCCAGGCCCTCAACCCCGAGCGCGTCCTCGCCGCGGCCGTCGCCCTCGGCATGAGCGAGTTCGCGCTCCAGAAGGCCATCGCCTACGCCCACGAGCGCAAGGTCTTCGCCTCGCCTATCGGCGCCTACCAGGCCGTCCAGCACCCCCTCGCCCGCGTCAAGATCCGACAGGAGGCCGCACGACTCCTCACCTACAAGGCCGCCTGGCTCTTCGACCAGCACGCCTCACCCCACGAGGTCGGACACTTCGCCAACATGGCCAAGCACATGTCCTCCGAACTCGCCGTGGACGCCGTGGACGCCGCCATCCAGACCCACGGCGGCAACGGCTTCGTCCGCGAGTACCACCTCATCAACCTCTGGGCGCCCGCCCGACTCCTCAAGACCGCCCCCATCAACAACGAGATGATCCTCAACCAGCTCGCAGAGCATATGCTCGGCCTCCCCCGGTCCTATTGATATATGGATATCACACCTGGATGATCATGGCCCCCGACGCGACGCTCCACGACCTCCTCCGCGGCCTCCTCGTCACCCACCCCGAGGCGCTCCGCTTCGTCTTCCTCGCGGTCTTCGGCTCACAACCCCTCCCCAACACCCCCGAAGAGGCCGTCGCTGCCCTCCACGCCGAGGTGCAGCGCCACCGTGACCTCGCGCCGGGGCCCCTGATCACCTGGCTCAACTCCGCCCGACCCAACGCGCCCCTCCACCTCCTCCACCTCCTCCGCCTCGCCGCCTTCTACCGCGATGAGCGCCTCGTCCAACCCCTCCACACCATCCTCAAGCAGCTCCCCCTCGCCCACGTCCACCCCGCCGCCGTCCGCGCACTCGCCGCCAACAGCGGCGCCAACGCCACCTTCCGCCTCCTCGCCCTCCTCCGCGAGAACCCCCCACCCCAGTGGCACGTCCGCGAGCCCGCTGCCCTCCTGGAGCTGGGGCGCCTCGGAGACCCCGCCGCCATCCCCGAGCTCCTCCGCGCCCTCGACGTCCCCTTCGCCAACGCCACCGGCGCCGCCACGCAGGCCCTCGCCGCCTACCCGCCCGACCTCGCCCTCGAACCCCTCCTCCGCACCCTCCGCACCGCCGACAACCCCCGCGTCGCCACACACGCCGCCGAAGCCCTCGGCCTCCTCAAAGACGCCCGCGCCCTCGGCGCCCTCCAGCGCGCCAGCGAAGGCATCGACCCCGGCCTCGCCGTCGCCGCCGCCGTCGCCCTCGCCCGCCTCAACGACCCCGACGCACCCCAGCGCCTCCTCCGCCTCGCCCAGAGCAACACCGTCCGCGTCCGCGCCTCCGCCCTCGGCGCCCTCGCCCTCACGCCCAG
This sequence comes from Myxococcota bacterium, assembly GCA_963169075.1. Taxonomy (GTDB): domain Bacteria; phylum Myxococcota_A; class Bradymonadia; order Bradymonadales; genus CAUJGC01. Next base: position 27,470 of record CAUJGC010000403.1, on the reverse strand, counting down.
CGCCACCCTCGAAGGCAGCCGCGGCCGCGACCTCTTCAACGCGCTCACCCAGGGCCTCACAGACCCCCAACCCGAGGTCCGCAGCGCCGCCGCCTTCGCCCTCGGACACCTCAAGCGCGCCGGCGCCTCACCCCCCGTCGAGGCCGCCCTCCGCGCCGAGGTCTCCCCCCTCGTCCGCGCCCACATGGTCCGCGCCCTCGGACTCCTCGCCACGCCCGACGGCCTCGAACTCCTCACCCAACGCCTCGCCGTCGAAGAGGTCAGCGTCCGCGTCGAGATCCTCCACGCCCTCGCCAGCTCAGGACGCCCCGAGGCCGCCCTCTGGATCTCACCCTACCGCGCCTCCTCCGAGCGGCGCCTCGTCGAAGCCGCCAACGAGGCCCTCCAGCGCCTCCTCTTCCGACCCTTCACCTGGCCCGAGCCCAAGGTCCCCACCCAGCCCGTCGTCATCGCCCTCTACGCCATCGAGGGCGCCCGAGAGCGCCTCCTCCCCCCGCCCCCCCCCGCAGCCCCGCCCTCCTTCTTCGGGCGCCTCTTCGGCGCCCGCACCCCCGCGCCGCCGCCACCCCCCTCACCCATCGGGGAGCTGCACCTCAGCGAAGACGGACTCCGCCTCATCCTCGGCGCGGGCGACGCCTCCGCCTTCATCTCCTGGGACCGCGCCTTCTCCCTCCAGATCACCCGCGAGCCCGCACCCGCCCAGGCCAGCCAGGACATCGGCGTCCACTTCACCCTCCGCCAGCGCGAAGACGACCTCGGCACGCGCTTCCAGACCGTCGCCGTCTCCCTCTGGTGCGCGCCCTCCGAGGCCCTCGGACCCTTCCAGCCCAAGAGCGAGCGCCTCCCCTGCCTCGACCCCTACCACGCCGAACCCCTCCTCGCCGCCCTCCGCTACTACGCCCGCGCCTACGGCGTCCCGATCCCGGGACTCTGAGCCATGGCCCTCCGCCGACGCCCCGACCCCATCACCCCAGCCCTCCTCACCCTCACCCTCCTCCTCCTCGCTCCACCGGCCGCCGCAGAGACACCCCGCATCGCCGCCATCGACTTCGAAGGGCTCTCCAGCACGGATCTCGACGTCGTAGAGCGCGAGCTGCTCCTCCACGAAGGCGACGCCCTCCAGGAGGACGCCCTCCAGGAGAGCATCCAGCGGCTCAAGAATCTCCGCATCTTCAGCGCCGTCACCGAGCGCGTCGAGCCCCTGGACGACGGACGGGTGCGCCTCGTCATCACCGTCGCTGAGAAGTGGACCCTCCTCCCCATCGCGCGCGGCGGCGGCGGCGGCGGCTCCACCTTCTTCATCCTCGGCGCCTACGACATCAACACCGCCGGACGCTACCTGGAGGTCGGCGGACAGTATCAAAACCTCAACGGCAGCCACTCCGGCGTCCTCTGGTTCCGCGACCCCCGCTTCCTCAACGAGCGACTCCTCCTCAGCACCGATGTCTGGTCGCTCGCCCAGATCCGACGCCTCTACACGCCCGAGGGGCAGCTCGAAGGCGCCTGGACCCTCGACCGCCTCAAGGTCAACCTCGGCCTCCAGAGCGAGCTGCACAGGCTCCTGCGCGTCGGGGTCGGCGCCGAATAAGACACACGCGCCGCCATCGCTCGCGCCTGGATCACCCTCGGGCAGCTCAACTACGAAGACTACCTCGTCGATGGCGTGCAGGCCACCTTCACCTTCGAACAGGCCGCGCACGCCCTCGGCTCCGATCTCTCCTTCTCACGGCTCACCCACGAGACCCTCGCCTTCAAGCTGCTCCCCTTTTATAAGGTCAACCTCGCGTCGCGCCTCTCTCTCGGCTATATCAACACCTCAGCCGAACAATATCTCTTCTTCATCGGTGGGCTCGACTACAAGCGCGGCTTCCTCGACGGGCAGTTCCGCGGGCGCAGCTTCTGGGAGCTCAACACGGAGGTCCGCGTCCCCAGCCTGGAGACCTCCTGGGTCGTCCTCCAGCACAACCTCTTCTTTGACATCGGCGATGTCTCCGACGACGCGGCCCAGCTCGCCTCCTTCGCTCGTGTCCCCTGCATGAGCGGCGGGGTCGGGCTCCGCGTCATCTCTCCCAGGATCTTTCGCCTCGTCCTCCGCCTGGACTACGCCATCGCCCACGCCGCGGAGACCTCCCACGGCGTCTCCTTCGGCGTGCAGCAGTTCTTTTGACCCGGCGCCCCCTGCCTACGTCAGCTCCAGGGCGCGCTGCTCCAGCGCGCGGATGCGGTCGCGCAGCGAGGCCGCGTCCTCAAAGCGGAGCGCCTTGGCCGCCTCCTTCATCTCGCCGGTGAGCTGCTGGATGAGGGCGCGGAGCTTGTGCGGATCGGACAGCACGTCGTCGGGGACCGCCTGGGCGGCCTCCTCGGGGGCCGCCTCCTCGGCGGTGCGCCCCTCGAACTCCGCCTGGAGATCCTTGACCTGCTTGCGGATCGTCTGCGGCGTGATGCCGTGCTCCAGGTTGTACGCCTCCTGAAGCGCGCGCCGCCGCGCCGTCTCCCGGATGCACGCCTCCATGGAGGGCGTGATCTTGTCCGCGTACATGATCACCGTCCCCTTCGCGTTCCGCGCCGCCCGCCCCACCGTCTGCACCAGCGAGCGCTCCGAGCGCAGGAACCCCTCCTTGTCCGCGTCCAAAATCGCCATCAAGGACACCTCCGGGATGTCCAGCCCCTCCCGCAGCAGGTTGATCCCCACCAGCACATGGAAGACCCCCAGGCGCAGATCCCGCACGATGGCGATGCGCTCCATCGTGTCGATGTCGCTGTGGAGGTAGCGCACCTTGATCCCAAGCTCCCGCAGGTACTCCGTCAGATCCTCCGCCATGCGCTTGGTCAGCGTCGTCACCATGACCCGCTCGCCCAGCTCCACCCGCTTGCGGATCTCGCCGTAGACGTCATCCACCTGATCCAGCGCCGGGCGCACCTCGATGGTCGGATCCAGGAGCCCCGTCGGGCGGATGATCTGCTCCGTCACCACACCCTCGCACTGATCCAGCTCCCACGGCCCCGGCGTGGCCGACACATGGATGCACTGCGGGATGCGCTCCACAAACTCCTCGAACTTCAGCGGACGGTTGTCCAGCGCCGAGGGCAGCCGGAACCCGTAGTTGACCAGCGTCTCCTTCCGCGCCCGGTCCCCCCGGTACATCGCCCCCACCTGCGGCACCGTCAGGTGCGACTCGTCCGTCACCAGCAGCCACCCCTCCGGGAAGTAGTCCAGCAGGCACGGCGGCGCCTCCCCCGGCGCCCGCCCCGAGAGGTGCCGCGAGTAGTTCTCGATCCCGCTGCAGAACCCCATCGTCACCATCATCTCCAGGTCGAACTGCGTCCGCTGCTCCAGCCGCTGCGCCTCCAGCAGCTTGCCCTCCGCCCGCAGCTCCTCCAGCCGCCCCTTCAGCTCGGTCTTGATCGCGTCGATGGCCCCCAGCTTCCGGTCTGGCGCCACCACGTAGTGGGTCGCCGGGTAGATCGCGATCCGGCGCAGCGGCTGCACCGTCCGACCCCGCAGCGGATCGATCTCCGCGATGGCCTCCACCTCATCACCGAAGAGCTCGATCCGGATCGCCAGGCTGTCCTCATACGCCGGGAAGATCTCCACCACGTCGCCCCGGCAACGGAAGGTCCCCCGGTGGAAGTCGTAGTCGTTGCGCTCGTACTGGATCTCCACCAGACGACGCAGCAGCTCCTCACGATCCAGCGTCATCCCCACCTCCACCGGGATGAGCATGTCGCTGTACACCCCCGCGTCACCGATGCCGTAGATGCACGACACCGACGCCACCACGATCACGTCGTCACGATCCAGCAGCGAGCGCGTCGCGGAGTGCCGCAGCCGATCGATCATCTCGTTGATCACCGAGTCCTTCTCGATGTACGTGTCCGTCGTCGGGACGTAGGCCTCGGGCTGGTAGTAATCGTAGAAGCTTACAAAATATTCTACTGCATTTTCAGGAAAAAACTCCCTGAACTCCGAGTAGAGCTGCGCCGCCAGGATCTTGTTGGGGGCCATCACCAGCGTGGGCTTCTGCACCTGGGCGATGACGTTGGCGATGGTGAAGCTCTTGCCGCTCCCGGTGATCCCCAGGAGGGTCTGGTGCTTGCGGCCTTCGCGGAGCCCCTGCGTGAGCTCTTCGATCGCGCGGGGCTGATCCCCGGTGGGCTGGTAGGGGGCGTGGAGCGTAAAGGCTGGCATGGGGTGTCCGTCCGGGCCGTCAGGTTGAGCGCTGCGGCGCCCCTGGGGCGCGAGGCTGAACGAAGGTACGGCGCGGACGGACAAAAGGCAAGGGCTGAGGCAGCGTTCAGGAGAGAGGGTTCAGCACCCGGAAGCCCTTCTTCCCCTCGTGCTGGATCGCCTCAAGCCACCGGGCGTCCAGCGCCGACTGGAGGTGCCGGCGCACCTCCTTCTCCGGCATGTTCAGCGTCTTCGCCAGCACGTTCGGCTTGGTGAACGAGCGGCCCTGGCTGTCGAGGAACATCGTGTACTGATAGAGCAGCATCCGCGTCTGCGGCTCCAGGTCATCCGCCAGGCTCAGCAGCTCTTTCCATTCTTTCAGATCGACATTCTGCATATTCATCGCAACATCCTCCGTGCACAGCCTGCCTCGTAAGCCGGGGCAGCGGGGCGGGGGTGTAGCACCCCGGGAGGGGGGATGCAAGGAGCGACCTGGCGGCGCGCTCAAGGCGCCCAGGCCGACCGCTCCAGCCGGTAGACCGCGCAGTGATCTGCGCCAAAGCGGCGATGCTCCACAAAAACAAAGCCCATCCGCTCGTAGAAGCGACGCGCCCCGGCGTTGTCTGCCAGCGGATCGATCAAGACGGCCTCCACCTCGGGCGCGGCGAAGCAGCGGGCCAGCGCCAGCCGCATCATCACCGTCCCATAGCCGCGCCCCAGGTGCTCCGCCTCCCCGATCCAGATGTCGATCGCCCGCAGGTTCGGCGCGCACTCCCCCCAGTAGTGGCTCTCCTCCAGCGCGGGATCGATGATCTGGATGAAGCCGATCGGCACGCCCTCCCGCTCCGCGATGAGCTGCTCCCGCCACGGCGGATCATGCGCCAGCTCCTCCTCCCAGCCCCAGTCGTCGTTCGGATCCGCCGCGATCACATGCGGCTGCTCATCCCAGCGCTGGAGCAGCGCCAGATCCCCCGGCGTCGCCGCGCGGAGCGTGATGTGGGTCATTGTCCTGCCATGTGACGGAGCGCCGTGGCCAGCGCGGTCTTGTCCACCTCGCCGCGCGCAACGGCCATGGTGAGCTCGTAGAGCTGCTCGGTGTGTTGAGTAATGGGATAGCCGTTGAGATCAAGAAAGATAAGCGCCGCCGCCAGGCCGATGCGCTTGTTGCCGTCCACGAAGGGGTGATTGGAGGTCAGGTGGAAGAGGTAGGCCGCCGCCATCGCGAAGGGCTCCTCATGTATGAACTCCCCCGCGAAGGTCGCCTGGGGCTGCGCCGCTGCGGACTCCAGCAGCGCGCGGTCCCGCAGCCCGGGGCTCCCGCCGAAGCGCTCGATCTGGTGCTGCTGGATCAAGAGAAGCTCGTCCAGGGTCAAAAATCGAGGCGCCTTCACCGGGCGAGCTTCTCAAAGGCCGCGGCGTGCAGCGCCGAGACGCGGAGCATCGCCTCGCGCACCGGGTCTGCGTCGGGCGCGCGCTGAGGGCGGAGGGTGATCGCGTCGCCGTCGATGCTCACCTCCAGCGGCGTGTCCTGATCAATCTGCAGGCGCTCCAGGAGCGTCGGCTCCAGGATGAGGCCGAGCTGATCCCCGATGATGCAGAGCTTGGTGTGCATGCGCGCTCCTCAAACAGCCCTCACAGGTCGTTCATGAACTCAAAGTGGACGTCCTCGCCGTGACGCTCCAGGAGGAAGGTCTTGAATTTGTTGCGGATCTGGACCTCGACCTGGCGGATGCGCTCTTTGGAGACGCCGAAGCGCTCCCCGAGGTCCACCAGGGAGCGGGGCTCTTCAGCGATCATGCGCTCGTACCAGATGGCCTGCTCGCGGTCTTTGTCCAGGGTCTCTCCGAAGAGGCGGATCGTCTCGTGGAGCTGCGCGGTCGTCTCGACCTCGGAGGCGCGCTCCTCGGGGTTGCCCCCCTCGGAGGGCAGGAGATCCCCGTAGGTGGTCTTCTCGTGGCCGGGGGCTCGGGCGTCGATGGAGACGGGCGGGGCGTCGAGGTACTCGCTGACGCGCACCACCTCGGCCTCGTCCACGCCGAGGTAGTCCGCGATGGCCTTGGGGGTGGCGTGGAAGCCCTGACGCCGCAGCTCCTCGCGCGCTTTCTTGAGGTTGTAGAAGAGCTTACGGCCCGCGCGGGTGGAGCCGATCTTGACCGGCTGGAAGTGGTTCATGAGGTAGTTGAGGATCATCGCGCGGATCCAGTACTGGGCGTAGGAGGTGAACTTGACGCCGCGGTAGGGATCGTAGCGCTTGACGGCCTCTGCGAGCCCGACGTTGCCCTCCTGGATGAGATCCAGGAGGTTGGCCCAGCGCCGCTGGTACTCGCGGGCGATCTTCACCACCAGGCGGAGGTTGGTGAGGATGAGCATCCGGGCGGCCTCCAGATCCTCGCTCTCGCGGTAGCGGATGGCCAGCTCCTGCTGCTCCTCGGCGGGGAGGGGCTCGACGGCGCGGAGCCGGGCGAGGTAGGCGCTGAGGGGGTCGGCGTGGACGGGCAGCTCGGTGCCGAGGACGGAGAGGGAGAGCTCCTCGAAGGAGACCTGCGGGTTGACGTCGTCGGCTTCGACGATGAGGGCGTCGTCCTCCCCGCTGGACCCCTCCTGGGCGTCGTCCGTGTCGAGCAGCTCGGCGTCGGGTTGGAGCAGCTCGGTGTCGGGGGTGTAGGCTTCGACGTGTCCCATCCGGTCCTCGTGCCTGGGGTCGTGGGTCTGCGTGCCGAGAGGGCTTGCGCTGGGGGCGCCGGAGGCGCTACCGTCGCGTCCCCCCGCATCCTGGCGGCCAGGCGGCGAGGGCACAACAGCATAAAGATGGATCCCCGGCGACTATCTTCAAGTCCTGGGGCGTTGGATCTGAGCAGAGGGTCGCGGCTGCGGCTCTCCGGCGGAAGGAGAAAGCGCCTTCTGCCGCCCCCATTCCCGAGGTCATCATGCAAGGCCTGCCGACGATCCCTTCGCTGGAGGCGACCCACGCCTTCCCCTGCCATTATACCCTCAAGATCATCGGCGCCAACACCGACGCCTTCGAGGCGTCGGTGGTGCGCGTCGCCGGGGAGGTGTCGGGCTACCCGGACGCGGTGCGGGCCTCCAGCCGCCCGAGCAGCAAGGGCAACCACCGGGCGGTGACGGTGGAGGTCTATGTGCAGACCGCCCACCAGGTCCAGGCGCTCTATGTGGCGATGCGCGAGCTGGACGACGTGCGGATGATGCTCTGAGCCTACCAGGCTTCTTGCCAGAGGGCGTAGATGCGGGAGACGACGGCCTCCTCCTCGGCTCGGTCGGCGTCGCTGGCGGGCAGGTCCTCCCAGGCGGCGGGCTCCTCGCCTGGGGGGCTGACGCGCCGCTGCCGGAGGACGTGGGCGTTGATGCCGACGCCCTGGGGGGTGACGAGGGCGAGGACGCGGGTGCGGCGCCGGGCGGCGCCGCTGTCCTCGTCGGCCCAGGCGGTGGTGAGGAGGAGCTCCTCGCGGCTGGCCAGCTCGACGCTCCAGGCGCGCTCGCGGGCGACCTGGAGGGTGGCGGCCCAGAGCTGATCCAGGCGCTCCTGGCGTGGATCGGGGGCGCTGTCGGCGCGGCGGCGGGCCTCCTCGGTGCTCAGGCAGCCGGGGGCTGCGGCGAGGACGAGGAGCGCGGCTGCGGCGAGGAGGGGACGGGAGAGGGGCATGGGGGTGAGGCTCCGAGAGGGGGGGTAGGCAAGCGGGCGCGAGCCTGCTAGTATGCCCTGTCCGGACCAGGCGGCTTATGCGCTCTACGAGGGAGCGCGTCCTCTGTCAACCCAAGCCGAGGCCTCCTTACGATGACGACCGCTGCGCGACGCTCCTCCTTGAAGTCGATCCTCTCGCTGCTCCTGGCGCTGGTGGCCCTGAGCGCCCTGAGCGTGGGGTGTAACGGGCACGATTTGAATGACAAGCCGGACAAGCCGCTGGGGACCCAGGTCAAGGACGATCGGAAGGGCGCGCAGGAGGCGTTCCTCCAGGGCAACGACCTCCTGCTGCGCGAGGACTGGAAGGGGGCGATCCGGGCCTACAGCCGCGCGATCAAGAAGGATCGTAACTTCAAGGACGCCTACGTCAACCGCGGCATCGCCTGGACGAAGCGCCACCGCCCCTACAAGGGCATCGACGACTACGCGCGGGCGCTGGAGCTGGACCCCAACGACGTGGACGTCTACTACAACCTGGGCAACATCTACGCCTCGATGGGCTTCTACGAGCCGGCGATCAAGGCCTACGACAAGGTCCTCGCGCTGAAGCCGGACTACCAGGCGGCCAAGAACAACAAGGGCAACGCGCTGGCGGCGCTCAAGCGCTACGACGAGGCGCTCCCCATCTTCGAGGCCTACACCCAGGCCCACCCCGACGATCCCCACGGCTGGATGAACATGGGCTCGGCCTACGACGGGAGCGGGGACAAGAAGCGGGCGGAGGAGTTCTACAAGAAGGCCATCCAGAAGGACCCGGACTTCGCCATGGCGCACTTCGCGCTGGGGGGGCTCTACGAGAACACGAACCGCCCCTGTGACGCGGCGAAGAGCTACCGTCGCTTCCTGGAGCTGGAGCCCAACAGCGGGGACCTCTCCATCAAGGCCAACAAGCGCGCCGCTCGCGGCGGCTGCTGAGCTGGAGCCCTATGCCGCTCTTTGTCGCGCTCGCCGGTAACATCGGGGTGGGGAAGTCCACCGCGGCCCACCTCATCGCCGAGGCCATGGGGTTCCAGCTCCTGCTGGAGCCTGTGGTCGATAACCGCTTCCTGGCGCCCTACTACGCCGACATGCGGCGCTGGTCCTTCACGCTCCAGATGGAGTTCCTGCTCCGCCGGATCGAGCACCACCGCCAGGTGGACCTCCACCGCGCCAACTGGGTGCAGGACCGGACCCTGATCGAGGACCCCGAGGTCTTCGCCAAGTACCTCCACGGGCTCGGCCACATGACCGACACCGAGCTGGACCTCTACTTCGACTACTGCCGGGCCTTGATGCCGACGGTGCGGCAGCCGGATCGGGTGGTGCTCCTCCAGTGCAGCGACGTCAACACCCTCCTCCAGCGCATCAACCAGCGCGGCCGCGCCGCCGAGCGCACGATCAGCGTCAGCTTCCTGCGCGGTCTCGCGCATTATTATGACAACTTCGCGCAGGTCTGCGAGCACAAGTACAAGCTCCCCACCTTGACCGTGGACGTCTCCCAGCTCGACATCCGCACCCCGAAGGGCCGCGAGGACTTCCTGGAGGTGCTGCGCCCCTTCCTCCGCGAGGACACCCAGAGCGTGGGGCTGCCGCTGGGGTGAGGGGATGAGGGGTCAGGTATAAAAAAACGCGCGAATCCGTGATGGATTCGCGCGTTTTTTATGGTTACGCCGCCAGCGCCCGGGGCGGTGTGCTCCCGGGGCTGGGCGTCGCGACACCCTCCACACCATCAAGGCCGCCCCCTCGCCGCTCCCTTTCCCACCCGCCAGCCCCCGCCAGCCCCCGCCCCGCCAGCCCCCTCCACGCCGCCCTGAAGGACACCCGTCGCTCCTGGCCGCTCGTCCTCTTCCACCTCCTCATCCTCGGAGGCACCATCGGCTACGCAGCCACCGCCACCGCGCAGCCCACCGAGGCCGCCGGCCTCACCCCCGAGCTGCTCCAGGACGCCGCCGGGAACCCCTGGGCCACCGTCGTCGTCGCCTCACTCTTCGTCGCCTCTCAGTTCATCGCCGCATGGGACCGATCCGCCAAGGTCCGCGCTGCCGACCTCGAAGCCGCCAAGCTGAAGATCGAGCTGCTGGAGAAGGAGGCGCTGACCACAGCCAAGGAGATCGCCAGGCTGGAGGCCAAGGCGGAGCTGGCCTCGCTGCGGGAGGGGGATGCAAAGGCGGCTGCGAGTGGGGTCACCGGTCGGCCGGATGCCGGATGACCTTTCCTACATCTCGGGTCAGGAGCGGCTCGGCAGGGCACCGTCGGCAACGACGCGGAGTCGAGTCTGAACACGCTCACGAACCTCAGTATAAATATCAACCCCAATAGCAGGATCGACTTCAAGCGTGACAGCAAGTGTGTATGGTACAGATCCAGAAAGCACAGGAGCATCCTCTCTACAACTCACACGGATGACGATCTCGTCACCTTCAACGAACGCTGCAGCCTTCTCGCCCTCGAAAACTTCATGCTGAACGGTGCCTCGCTGCACGGCCTGCCAGTCCGCGTCGCGTCGCTCAAGATGTTTGTTGCTGCCGACCACGAGCCTCGACTCCGGGGAAGAGAACCAGACGTGAGCGCGGCGCCAACGATGGTTCAAGGGATGAATAGGGGTCATCCAGGTCAGCGTGACCACCAAGCAGCGTCGCCCCCGCTTGCCGCTGAGCGACGGCGGTAGCGGGAACCGATGTTCTGCGCCCGCGTTTGCGACAAGCCTTCCACCCGCAAGGGCCGTCACGCGCGTCTCAGTGCACTCACGAACCACGTTAAGGTCAACACGCCCAAACCCCAGCAGACGGGTGAGATGCTCCGCAAGCTTGTTGCCATTGGTCGGAGTCCTGAGGAGGGCTTGGTAGTCTTCGCCGGCTTGTCCCCATCGTGCACCATGCACAAGCAGCGTCTTTAGCCACAGCGCTGGCGCCACCCGATTAAGTACCTCGCCCCCATCGCGCTCCCGTAGTTCGTCCAGCACTGGTGCCAGAAGGGCTGCCGCCCGCGACATGAGCGCCGTCGCATTACTGGTCCCACGGTTGGTCACAGTCGAGTTTACGTTGCCTGGTGTGGGGCCTGGTGTGGCTACGAGTTGCCCTGGACCGTATGTGACACTGGGTATCTTGAGTTCGGTTGTAGAATTCGCAAAAGGCTTAATCAACGCCACGCGGCCCCCTGGGGCAAGGACGTCCGGTTTAACCGAGCGCTTATAGCCCTGCCCTTGTGCATTGATAGGGCTCGGAAATCCAATGACTGCAGGGTCAATCCAATTTGCCCTCAGTGCAGTCGAGTCATTGTCCTCGTGCGTTGCACCGACAGTAAGAACGTTCACCCCCTCCGCTGGCGAGAGCAACCGACGGTGCCTCGTATCAGCTGCAATGGCCCTAGTGACGCACTGATGAAATTCTTCTGGGCTAACTGTTGCTAGATCGCCCCACTCTTGCTCAAAATTGATCGCTTGACTGCAGTTCCCTGCACTCACAAGAAAAAGCACTCTATACTTCCAAGAGAGCCAGTCGAGTAGTCGAGCAAGCGGACTTATGGTCCCGTCGAAGGGCCTGTCGGCGATGCCAATCGATAGGTTGATGACAGAGACGTTTGGTGCAGTCGCAGGCGTGCTGCCCTCACCCTCGAACATGCGCCGCACCGCTCGGTGGATGAGATCGACGATGAGCAGCCCCTCGGACACCCGTTCGTCGGTCGACAGAGCACCACCGCCGGGCTGCATGATTGGCCGGACGTACAGCGGCTGGGGAATCGGCTCGCCGGGAGAGTGCAGGTCGCCCCAGATGATGAGCGACGCCATAGCCGTGCCATGGAGCCGAACCCGTGCCTCGTAATTGGCCCCGAAGTCGTCGGGGTCATCGACAGTGAGGCGTCCCGTTAGCGCGCTATGAGACTGCAACGGAAGACCATCGAGCAGCGCAACCACCGGAGGCGTCGCGGGGTTGGGCAGCGGTTCGTTCGGTAGAGTTGAGAGCGGCGAGGTCTGATCAACTGTGATTCGGCCGGCCATCTGACCAGAAGCGCGGAAGAATTGGATCTGTGCGGCTTGCACGAGGGCAACGGCGCCGCGGCAATCTTCGTCGAGCAGGCTCTGAACCGCAGTGATAGGGAGCCGAACAGCCAACGCGTGGTAGTGGATCTCGGGAACCGTCGCTTCCGAAACGACCTCTCCACCCAGTTCCAGCACTTGAGCGCGGACCTCGACGGACGCCGCCATGCGCTGCTGTTCGTCTGCACGAAACCAGAGCTCGATCTCGCACGGTATGTTCTCGCGTTCCCATTCAAGACGATCGCGCCAGTCATCAAGCACGCCAGTCTCTTCCAGCCGGTCTTGTACGGACCACGGGCGAATATCACGCAGCAACTCGAATACTTGTCGCCACTTCGCAAGGCCATGCTGGAACTTCCCACGACTCTGCCACGTCCTCCAAAGACTGAGTAGCTGCTGAAAAGCCCTAAAATTGGTAAACATCAAGTACACGCGTCCGCGGTACTCCTTGTGTACGCCGTTCTTCTCGACGAAGAAGTCTTCGTCAGGCTGGATGTCGTCCTCGTCATACTCAGCGAGGAACTCAAGGCCTCTAATTTCTGATGCAGCTTTGAAGAAATCGTCCACTGTGCCCGCAGTCTCAAGTACGAGAACATCCTCAGGCACGAGGCCCGCGGCCGTCGCCTGTATTCTTAGCTGCTTTGCGTTAAAGGCACGTTCAAGCGCAGTGAGTTTAGGCCCCAAGCGCAGCCGCTGCCTTGTCCGGCTGAGAGGAGCAGGGCCGCCCCCTCCACCACCCCTTCTGGCACGTTCTGCATTCGTAGGCTCAGGCAGTATCAAAAGCGGACGTTCAACCATCGTCGTTCTCCGGCGAGAAAAGTGTAGGTGTGGCGCGGGACGTCCACTGCTTCAGCCGGTCTGCGACAATACCCCGCACATCCGCGCCGGGCATGGTGAGTACATATCGGCGCTGGACGTCTTGGGCAAACTGCTCAAGCTCCGCGAAGCTCAAACCAGCCAATCGACGTGCGAGGTGCTCATGGGTGTAGCCAAGCTGCAGCCCGCTTCGCCTCTCAAACATATCCAACCATGCCATACGCTGCCCCTTTCCTGGGGTCGGTAGGTCTAGGCGGAGCTGAAAACGACGCCACACAGCACGGTCGAGAAGCTCGCTGTGGTTGGTGGCTGTAACGACGACCACATACGACGGGAGCTGGTCGATCTGCAAGAGCAACGAACTGACGACACGCTTAATCTCGCCCGTCTCATGGACATCACCCCTCTCCTTGCCGATGACATCGAACTCGTCGAAGAAGAGGACGCAGCGCTGGGTTCGGGCTTGGGCAAAGAGCTTGGCAAGTCGTACAGCGGTCTCGCCAAGATAGCTGCCAATAATGGTCTCATAGCGTACCACGAGCAGGGGGCTCCCCAGTTCCAAAGCCAACGCCTCGGCGAGCGACGTCTTCCCGTTGCCCGGTGGTCCGACAAGGAGAATACGGTTGCGTGGCTCAAGATTGTGAGCCCGCAGGAGGTCCGCGCGGTTGTGTTCTTCCACCAACTCCGAGCAAGCTTGCTTCACAATTGGTGGAAGCAAAAGGTCGTCAAAACCCCTCCGAGGCCGGACCTCGTGAAAAAGCTTTGCCTCGCCGTTCGGCAGCGCCGCCGCAAGCCGTGTGGGGCGCGTCGGCCTCCCGTTGAGGTTGAGATGCTCCGCGAGCCGGTCTGCGAGGATGTTGTGCTGCTTGGATCGCTCCTCGGTGATCAAAGCCTCAAGGGCCTTTTGGAACAGCATCTGATCGCCTTCGGCCCCTGCCTTGACGATGTCGATGAGAAGGTCAGAACGAGCCATCAGAGCCCTCCGATGTTTCCGAACCCATGCGGGCTCGAAAGATCGAGGCCCCATATATGAATAAACATACACGGGTGAGCAGATATTCGCGACGGAAAACCCCACGCCAAAGTTGATTCGTAGTCTTCCTCACGCTGTCCACTCCTCCGCACCGAGCGGTAGCGCGTTCAGCTCCGTCCTGGCCTCGCGCCAAGTTGGGTAGTGCTCATCAAGGAGGGTAATGAACCTGTCGTTGTGTGTTGGCTCCAAGAGGTGGACCATCTCATGCATCACCACGTATTCGACTAGGTCCTTCGGCTTCTTCACGAGCTCAGTGTTCAACCGGATCGTGCCGGATTCATGATTGCAACTGCCCCACTTGGTCTTCATGCGCTGCAGGAAGTAGCTGCCCACTTTGACGCCGAGGCGGCCCTGCCACTTATCGATGAGGCGAGGAACCAGTTCGTGAAGCAGGCTCTTGTGCCACTCGTGCATTACACGGGCCCGGCCTAGATGATCAGTCCCAGGCCGTACCGCCAGCGTGATGCGCTTGTGATCGACAGTCACGACAGGCTTCGCGTCGCGCTCGGTCACCGTCAGCAGGTGCCGACGTCCCCAAAGATAGTGGCTCTCGCGCTCAATGAACTCACGAGGGGCTTCGCGCGCTTGCTCGGCCAGCTTTGTCTGCTGGTCGCGAATCCATCCAATCCGCGACGCCGCATAGGCCCGCGCAACATCCAGCCGAGTCGACATCGGCGCCACCAGGGTCACACGCCCAGCCGGCGGGTGCACGGAGAGATGGACGTGCTTCACGTCCTTCCGCGTCACCGCAATCGAAATCTCGCCAAGCTGGATGGTCTCTGACATCAGTACCCCGGCTGATTCTTGACGATCTCAAAGACCGCCACTGTGGCCTCGCGGTCCCGATCGAGCAGCGGGAAGATCGCGTTCTTCACTTGGGCCTCTCGGGCCTGATCCCCCTTCCATCCCGCAGGGGCGCGCTCCCTGATCGCCCGATCGATCTGCAGCGCCAGCTCCGCTCGCTCATCGGGATCCGTCGGACACACAAAGGATGTCGCGGCCACCGAGTTGAGGTTATTGAAAAGGATGATCGCCTCCCGCCGACCGTGAAGCGACGAGGGGACGCCCCCCTGGGGCTGATGGGCAGCCAGTTGCTTCACGAGGTCCTCCGCCTTCCGCAAGAACTCCTCGTAGGCCGCTGCGCTGTCGCGGCTATGCTTAATCAGATCATCGAGCAGCTGGGACATGTGCTCATAGAACCTGGGATCTGCCAGCTGGTCGCGTATGATCGTCTTACGGACATTGTTGATGATACCTTCAGCAATCGACCGATTGGAGAGCTTTCCCTTTTGGTTGAGTGTCCGGGCGATTGCGTCGTGAATCCCCGTCTCAATGATGAGCTCGGTAAGGGACATCTCACCCAACCCACCGAGATCCTCGACCGCATCTGCCTGGATGTAGGCGTTGATGAGGTGGCGCATGTCGGCTTCGTAGGGCTTGATGTCCAGTTCCTCACCAGAATGCTTCTTGATCGCGGCGCGAACGTCAGCGAAGAAGCGTACCTCCTGTTGAAGCGCTGCACTTTGAGACTCCGAGTAACCCGCTGCTGCTAAATCCTGTGCAATAGCAGTGAAGGCTCGGACAAAGACCGCGACTGCTTTGTAAAATGCGACACGAAGAGCCTCGGTGTCAAACAGCGCGTTCGGATCAGCCGCGTCGCCACAGAAGTAGAAGAGGTAGTGCTCAAGTTCACGCGGTAGAGGTACGGGGTCACAGAGGTAATGGAGCGCCTCCCGAGATTCGTCGAGTCGCTTCTTTCCCTCTTCGAGCCAGTTCTTGAGGGGGATGTTGTCCTGGCCGCCAGTTCCCTCGTCAATGTCCAGTTCATCCGAACTGTAGACCGCGATCGCTTGCTGCACGTCGCCGAAGAGCTCTTTGAAGTCGACAATATGGCCGTAGTCCTTGTCGTCCCCATCCAAGCGGTTGGTGCGGCAGATTGCCTGAAAGAGGTTGTGGTCCCTGAGTTCGTTGTCCAGATAGATGTACGTACAACTCGGCGCGTCGAACCCCGTGAGGAGCTTGCTGACCACGATCAGCAGCTTCATGTTGGCGGGCTCTTCGATAAAGCGCTCTTTGGTTTGTTCCTCGTATTTTTCAGTGCTCTGGGCATTTTTTAATACGAGTTTTGTGTATGTATCAAACTTGTAGCGCTCGTTGCTGTTGGGTGGCTCCCGCGATATTTCGTTGTGATTCGGTTCATAGGAAGTGATCAGGCCGCAATATGGGCCAAACGTTGTGTTTTGAAAGAGCTGGTAGTAGTGGCAGGCATCGTAGATCGAGGCAGCCACCAGGATGGCTGTTCCTCGGTCATTGTTCAGCCGGGGCTTGAGGCTGAAGTCTTCGATGATGCTCGCAATGATGCGCTGCTTTCGCTCACCAGAGCTCATCAGTTCTTTCAGGGTCGCCCAGCGCTTGCGCAAGGCCGCCTTCTGGAAATTGTTCAAGTTCTTTGTTTTCTGCTCGAACCACTTGTCGATGGAGGTCGGCGAGGCGAGCCGCTGTGGCACATTGCGAGCCTCGTATTTCAGATCGAGCACGACCTTGTCGGCGACAGCCTGGTGGAACTTGTAGGTGTGGATGTACGAACCAAAGACGTCGCGCGTCAGTTGCTTGTCTTTGCGAAGCAGCGGTGTTCCGGTGAACCCGATAAAGATGGCATCGGTAAGCCACCGCTTCATCTGCTTGTTCATATCGCCACCCTGGGTCCGGTGGCACTCATCGACGAAGACGTAGAAGCGCCCAGAGATGGGGGGTGGGGGGGCCTTCAGATCGGAGGCGTCGAACTTGTGAACCAGCGCGCACAGGAGCCTCGGCGTCGCTGCGCCGAGCTTGTCGACGAACTCAGCGCGCGAGGTGATCCGCAGCGACGGCGAAGAGGTAGAGATCACCCCTGCACTCTTCATCACACCCTCAATCTGCTTGTCGAGCTCGTCGCGGTCGGTGATGATGAGGACGCGCGCGTTGGCTTCATGCTCAAGCAGCCACTTGGCCAGAAGGACCATCAGGATGCTCTTGCCGCTCCCCTGGGTGTGCCAGATGACGCCGCCTTCGCGCTTGACGATGCGCTCTTGAGCCGCCTTCACGGCCAGGAACTGGTGTTGCCGGGGCACCTTCTTGTGCCCTGCGTCGAAGACGATGAAGTTCCGGATGAGATCGAGGAGCGTGGTCTTGTTGCAGAGATCGGCGAGGGGACGGTCGAGAAGGCCGCCTGCTTCCAGTGACCCAGCATCGGAGCCTTCAGTCTTCCACTGTACAAAGAACTGTTCTGGCGTGCCTGTAGTTCCGTAGCGCAGCCCCTGGGAGTCGCTGCCAGCCAGGAGGAGTTGCACCGTGGAGAAGAACCCTTTGTTGAAGATCTCTTCCTGGTTCGTGATCAGCTGCCGAATTCCATCGCCTACCTCGACCGAGCTGCGCTTGAGCTCAAGCACCGCCATGGCGATGCCGTTGATATAGAGCACGATGTCCGGTCGCCGCTCATGACCACCTTTGAGCGTGACCTCCTCGGCCAGCGCGAAGTCGTTCTCCTCGGGATGCTCCCAGTCAATAAGGTGGACCGTCTCATAGGGGCGAGCCTCGCTGACCTTTACCTTCACGCCGTAGCGGAGCAGTTGGTAGGTGCGGAGGTTCGCCTGGTAGAGGGTCACACCGGTCGTGTCGAGCGCAGCTTCAAATTCTTGAAGCGTCTGAGTGATGTGCGCTGCCGAGTACCGACGGCGTTCCAGGTTGAGCTCCAGCTCGGCCGTTCGGAGACACCTGTTCTTCGGCTCCTTCGAGAGGTTACCGAGATAGACATAGTCGAGATTGTCAGTGCGCTTTGAATCCGTGAAGAGGGATACGACGCGGTCCTGCGTCTTACGCTCGGAGCGAGGCTGCTTAGCCATTGGTACCTCCTGTGGTGTGGAGCCGCGTCTTACCGGTCAGTAGCTCCTGCATCATGGCCAGCTTGAGATCCTGGGTCTTGGCTCGGCGTTCCTCAAGAGATGAGATCTCGGCATCGGAGTCCTCGAGAACTTCTGCAATCGCGTCTTGCTCCGGCACTGAGGGCAGCCGCACCGTGATGTTTGCGAGCGCGCGGGCGCTGATATGCACCACCGCGTCGCCCTGACCCTTGCTTGATTTCTGTCGTCTGACAACTGGCGAGTTGCAGTAGTAACCCATGAACGTCGGGTTCTGCTGGTGGTTGCGTAGAATCACGAGGTCACCGCCCGCGAATGCAGTAAAGTTGCCGGTAAACGCAGCGCACTTGCCGATCTCCTTCTTCGTCTCACCCGAAGCGGCGAAGAGAAGGTCGCCCTGCTCAAGGCGTGTGGCTGTGGCCGCTACTCGAGTTGAAATGGAGGAGAAGAATCGACGGACAACGTTATCGTGATGCGTATAGAGTTCGCCGTATCGGACGCAGGGCAACGTCCCGCTGTTCGCTTCGGACTTCCTAACCCCGCTTCCCTTGACGAAGGTTCCGAGCTCTCCGAGTCGCGCTTCAGTCCAGGGCTTCACGTGGCCCGGAAGTCGGGTCTCCCCACTGAGAAGCTGTTGCATGACTGCAACCCGCAGGTCGCGTTTCTTCGCGATGAGCTGGTCGAGCCGTTCAAGCAGCGTGTCCACATCTCCGAGAGCACGTGCGATGGACTCCTGCTCTGCGAGGGTGGGCAGCGGAAATTGAAGCGGATTGATGTGCTTGTTGTTGATCTGGGGGACAGATGTGGTGTCCGCGAAGCGCCAGAGCCCGATGTGCGCAAGGGCGTAGTAGAGGTACTCCGCGTCAAGTCGAGCGCCGGGGGTAAGCGCCATCAGATTCGTATCCATGAACGAGGCATCGGTCAGGATGCGGACCTTGTTCAGAGCAATCGCGGCGCCCCTCTTGGCGAAGACCACACTCCGGGCAGGCACAGTGGTGTTGCCGTCGAAGTGGTACGGTGTCGAGCTCTGCGAGAGGTACTTATTTGTTGCGCTGAGCTGCTCCACTTTGTAGTAGGGCGTTCCAGCGGTTTGGAAGACAAATCTCGATGGGCTCTCGCCGCTGGTGATGCGCACGAGCTGCCCCAACGGAACGACTTCCCAGTCGCTCGGCAACGGGCCGATGTCCGTCTGCTTGAATGCCGCCGTCAGTTCCATGTCGCCCCCATCTTCGCGAGGTGCTCCTCGACGCGGGCTGCGAGATCCGCCACTTCCTTCGTCAGGCTCGGCAGGGGAGTGGCGTAGCGCGCGGCGAGCAGTCGAATCCGGTTGGTGAGTCGATGAGATACGCGGTCGAGTTCCTCCTCGACGCTCCGGCGCAGATGGGCGAGCCACTTGTCTTCGATGACGAGCGCCTGAACCTCCTGCTCGGTGAGCTTGGGGTACTTGCCGTCGATCTTGGCGTGGAGCGCTTCTTCTGAAGCCTTCCGCTTGGCCTTCGTTGCGTCCTGCTTCTTCAGCAACTCCGCGTACGCGAGCAACACCTCTCGCTCGTCATCGAAAGCAGTGTCCTCTTGAATCTCCTTGAGCCGGGCGTTCACTGCTGGCTTGGTGATCTTCTGCTTGTCGTCCTCGCCTTCGATGACCTCGTTGAGCAGCCCCTCATCGCCACCATGCTCCTCAAGCAGCTCGGCGAGCTGCTGCTCGATCGTCGCCAAGTCATCATCGAGCGCAGCGATAGCGTCGCGCTCGGTGACGAAGTAGCGATCCACGAGGAGCGTCGCAGGCACCAAGTCGGACTTGAAGCGCCTCGCGCCTCGCCTGGTACCGCGGAGGTAGTCGTGCGGCTCCGGCCAGACGAGCTTGTTGTTCTTGTCCTTGACCCGAACGATCTCACGGGGCTGTGCACCCTTCAGCCATCCGTCAGCAGCGACGAGGTATGCGTCGTCCTGCATCGACTCCGACCAATAGTCCATAAGGCGCTGGTACACGTCATAGGAGTCGACGAGCGGCGCCGCCTCGAATGCGTGCAGCAGGGACTCGGACACCTGCTCAATGAGATCCTTCGGCTGGTGTCCTTGAGCGAAGCTGCGGAGCTGCGGCTCGGTGGACGTCCGCCATGTGTCGAAGATCGCCACCACACGCGACTGATAGGCGATGAACTCAGAGTGGTTGAGGATCTTGTCCTGGACTACGTCAAGCGGGATCCGGAGGTGCTGGTACCCTGGGCGTTCTGTCGGCTCGAACAGGTCTTTCCTCAACCCAGGGAGGACCTTCCAGTAACGCTCAAGAGCATCGATATCGCGCGCCGGGATACCGCCGCTCAGGTGCGCGTTGATATCTTGGAGATCTTCCGGCTCGGTACTATCGATATAGCGAGGAAGGTTGAGGTTATAGTTGTTCTTCGGGTCGGCGATCTCCTCGATCGGCACTATGCGGGCGAAGCGGGGGACATCGAGGCCCTGCGCGAAGGTGTCAACGATGCGATGGAGGTCCTGCTCACGGAGGCGATTTTTCGGTCCGTCCTTCTTGAACCCCTTCGAGGCGTCGATCATGAACACGCCCTTCCGGCTCGCGGCGTTCTCCTTGTCGAGTACTAGGATGCACGCAGGAATGCCGGTGCCGAAGAAGAGGTTCGCGGGCAGGCCGATTATCCCCTTGAGTAGCCCAGACTGAACCAGCTTCTGGCGAATCGCTGCCTCGGCGTTTCCGCGGAAGAGGACGCCGTGGGGCAGGATGCAAGCGGCCTTACCAGTACTCTTCATCGAGCGGATGATGTGGAGGAGGTAGGCGTAGTCACCTTGCTTCGCAGGCGGCTCGCCCCAGCCGAACCTTTTGTAGGGGTCTGCGGGCAGGGTCAGCCCCGCCGTCCAGTTTTTGTCGGAAAACGGAGGGTTCGCGACGACGTAGTCATAGGTCCGAAGTTGGTTCCCGTCTTTGAACTTTGGGGCAGCGAGGGTGTTACCTGTCAGGATGTTCGCGGTCGGGAAGTCGTGGAGGATCATGTTCATACGGGCAAGGCCCGCCGTCATGACGTCCTTCTCCTGTCCCTCAAGTGTGATGTTCGTCCCTGCTTCAGCCGCTACCTTGAGGAGCAGTGAGCCTGACCCGCATGTGGGGTCGTAGGCGGTTGTCGCCCCTATGGAGTTCTTCGGCGAGATGCCGATGACCTTGGCGATGATGCGGCTCACCTCGGATGGCGTGTAGAACTGGCCCTTGCTCTTGCCACTCTGCGTGGCGAAGTGCCTCATCAGATACTCGTAGGCGTCACCGAGGATGTCGTCGTGCTCCGCCCGGTTCTTCGAGAAGTCGAGCTCGGGCCGCTGGAAGATGCCGATGAGGTTCGACAGGCGGTCGACCATCGCCTGTCCTTCGCCCAGCATGTTCGGGTTGTTGAAGTCGGGGAAGTCATCCCGAGCAAGGCGGCTGTTGGCGTCGATGAGAGGATGGATGACCTGCGTGTTGATCTTGTCGCCGATGTCGCTCTTACCCTTGAGGGCGACCATGTCTTTGAAGCTCGCGCCCTTCGGGATAACAACCGGTGGCTCAAAGTCATCGCTGTTCCCATACTTGTCTGAGATGTACTTGATGAACAGCATGAACAGGACGTAGTCCTTGTACTGGCTGGCATCCATACCACCGCGCAGCTCGTCGCATGACGCCCAAAGTGAGGAGTAGAGGTCAGACTTCTTGATCGCCATTCGGGTTGCTCCTTGGTAGCTTGCGACTCGGTGCCTTTGAACTTGTAGGGCTCATGCTGTCTGCAACTCCCGCCCACTCTACCCCACTGACCTTTCAACCTCGCCCCCAAGCTACAACGCCCTTGACCGAAAGGCCAAGGGCGTTGTTGCCAGATCACACCTGCGGTCACACCTGCGTGTGTCAGCGGGTGGTGTGAGGCGTCGCCGTGCGGTGTTTCGAGCCCGTGTTGGCGGGCTCGAAGCCGTGTTGGCGGGGTGCCCTTAGACCTTCTGCGAGTAGAACTCGATGATGAGCTGCTCGTTGAGCTCGTAGGGCAGGTGGTCGCGGCTGGGGGTGTCGAGGACGCGGCCCTTGAGGGCGTTCTTGTCGAACTCCAGCCAGGCCGGGAGGGCGAGGGAGGGCTCGGCGGCCCAGAGCTCGCCGAGCTTGCGGCTGCGCTCGCGGTCGCGGACGGAGATCTCGTCGTTGGCGCGGATCTCGTAGGAGGCGATGTTGACCTTCTGGCCGTTGACGGCGATGTGGCCGTGGTTGACCATCTGACGCGCGGCGGGGACCGTGGGGGCGAGGCCCATACGGAAGACCACGTTGTCGAGGCGGCTCTCGAGGTAGCGGAGGAAGTTCTCGCCGGTGTTGCCCTTGCTCTTGGCGGCGCGGCGCATGTAGCGGACGATCTGACGCTCGCGGAGGCCGTAGTAGAAGCGGACCTTCTGCTTCTCCTCAAGGCGGACGCGGTAGTCAGACTTCTTGAGCCGCATGTTGCGGCCGTGCTGGCCGGGGGGGAAGGGGCGGTTGCTGACCCACTTCATCTTGCGGGTGAGGCCGGGGAGATCGACGCCGCCGAGGCGACGCAGGAGCTTGACGCGGGGACCGGTATAGCGAGACATGTTCTCCTCACATGGGATGGCCGGGCGAAGCCCGGAGTTTCTCAAAGCCCCCGAGGGGGCGCTCAGGCCGAGGGCCGCGGCCAGCTCGCTTCCTGGTGACGCAGCCACGGAGGGAGGGCTCTCTCTCCGCGCCCGATGAGCGGTCGGAAGGTATGCCCCACTCAGGGGGCGAACGCAAGTCCAAAGTGGGGCGAAGATCCGCGGCGACGGGCGCCCCACGCTGGGGAGGGGCGCCCGCGCCCGTCACGCGTCGGCGGCGCTCTTCTTGCGAGCGGGCGCCTTGCGGGTCTTCTTGGGGGCCTCCTCGGGAGCCGGGGGCTCCTCGGCGGGGGCCGGGGTGATCGCCTCGGGGGCCTCGGCGGCTTTCTTGCGCGAGGAGGCGCGGCGCGGCTTGGCCGGGGCGGCCTCCTCGGCTGCGATCACCTCGGTGGGGGCGGTGACCTCCTCCGCAGGGGGCTCGGCGGCTTTCTTGCGTGAGGACGCCTTGCGTGAGGACGCCTTGGGGGCCTTCACCTCCTCGGGGGCCGGGGCGGCCGCTTCGGGGGCGGTGACCTCCGCTGCGGGCGCTGCCTCGGCAGGAGGCTCGGCGGCCTTCTTGCGGGAGGCGGGCGCCTTGCGTGAGGACGCCTTGGGGGCCTTCACCTCCTCAGGGGCCGGGGCGGCCGCTTCGGGGGCAGGCTCGCTGGGCGCCTCGACGGGAGGCGCGGGGGCCTCCGCCGGGGCCGCCTCGGCAGCCGGCGCCTTGGAGGCCGCCTTGCGGCGACCGCGCCGAGGGGCCTTGGCGGGCTCCGGTGCGGCCTCGGGCTCCGGTGCGACCTCAGGGGTCACCGCAGCCTCCGGGGCCTCCTGGGGGGCCTCCTGGGCCTCCTGGGGGGCTTCGGCAGGGGCCTCCGCGACGACCTCAGCAGGCGCCTCGGCAGGTGCCTCGGCGGCGGGCTTCATGCGTCCGCCGCGGCGACGCCGCCCCGCTGTCGAACCGGCCTCCTCCGCCGCCGGAGCGGCAGGGGTGGGCGCCGGGGCGGCAGGAGCGGGCGCAGCAGGAGCAGGCGCAGCCGGAGCCGGAGCCGCCGGAGCCGGAGCCGCAGCGCGAGCCGGAGCGACCGGCGCCTCGACGGTCACCGGGCGGGGCGGGGTGACGGAGGCGCCGCGACGGCGACGTCCGCGCCGAGGCGTATGCTCCTCCTCCTCCTCGTCCGCTGCGACCGGGGGGGCCTGCGGCGCCGGGGCAGCCTGGGGGGCCGGAGCCGCCTGCGGCGCCGGGGCGTCGTCGGTGTCGTCCTCGTCTCCGTCGTCCGCGAGATCCTCGGCGGCAGCCGCCGCCTCGGCGCTGCGGCCGCGGCCGCGACCGCGGCGGCGGCGACGACGGCGGCGACGGCCGCCCTCGTCCCCTTCGCCGCTGGCGTCGGCGGCTTCGGCCGCGGCGGCCTCGGCGTCCTCGGCCTGGGGCGCTGCGGTCGCGGCGGTGGGGACCGCCTCGATCTCTGCGTCGGCGGGGGCCGCGGCCTCGGCCTCCAGCTCCAGCTCAGCCTCAGCCTCGGCCTCCAGCTCGACCTCGTCGCCGCGTCGACCGCGGCGTCGGCCGCGTCGGCGGTCGTTGCCCGCGTCCGCCTCGCCGGTGAAGCGCTCGGCGCGCCGCAGGCGGGAGGTGCCGAGGGTCGCGCTGGCGGCCGCCGCTGCCGCGTTGGCGCGCGCCGGTCGCTTGAGCACCGCCGGGGTGTCGGGGCTGGCCGGGGTCGCCCGAAGGGCCGGGACCGGGGCCGGGGCCGGGGTGGGCTCCTCGGCGGTGTCCGCCTCGTCGCCGTCCACCTCGTCGCCGTCGATCACCTCGGCGCCGTCCTGGCGCCCGCGGTCGCGGCCGCGCCCTCGCCGCCGGCGGTTCCGGCGTCGTCGCCCGCCCTCGCCGCCCTCGCCGTCCTCGCCCTGGGGGGCGGCGGTGTCGAGGTCGTCCTCGGGGCGTCGGGTGCGCTCGGCGCCGCGGGGGAGGCGCTCGCTGGAGCGCGCGTCGTCGTCGTCCTCGTCGTCGCTGTCGTCGTCGTCCAGGTCGGCCTGGAGGCTGGCCTCCAGGCGCTGCTGGACGAGATCGGCGCTGGCGTCCACCTCGGCGTCCTCGCCGCGTCGGCGTCGGCGCCCGCCGCGTCGGCGTCGGCGTCCACGCCCGCCGTCGCTGTCGTCGTCGGGGCTGGGGGGCGGGGAGGAGGCGGCGACGACGTCGTCGTCGTCGTCATCGACGCGCCGGAAGGCGACGGCGAACTCAGGGTCGAGGCTGGAGGGGCCGGGGAGGGGCGGCGGCAGGAGCTCGTTCTGCTGCGCCTTGGGGATGTAGGTGCGGAGGCGGGAGTGGCCGAGGTGCCACTGGATCTCCTCGTCCGAGCGGTGGAGCTTGGCGGAGGAGACGACCTCGATGTGGATGCCGAACTCCTGCTCCAGCTCGTAGAGCTCGCGGCGGCGGGAGTTCTGGATGGCGTCGGCCAGCTCGGGGTGGAGGGAGATGGTGACGCGCTCGACGCCGCCGATGGCGGCGCGGGCCTCGATGCGGCGCAGGAGGTTGAGGCCGACGAACTCGGGGCTGGCGATGCGCCCGACCCCGTTGCAGGTGGGGCAGGGGCGGTGGGTCTGGAGCTGGAGGGCCTGCTTGATGCGCTGGCGGTTGATCTCCAGCAGGCCGTTCTCGCTGATCCGGTCGGCGCGGGTGCGGGCCTTGTCGAGCTTCATGGCCTCGCGGAGGGCCCGCTCGACGTCGCGCTGGTACTTGCGCGAGCGCATGTCGATGAAGTCCACGACGATGAGGCCGCCGATGTCGCGGAGGCGGAGCTGCCTGGCGACCTCGCGGGCGGCCTCCAGGTTGGTGTTGTAGGCCGTCTCCTCCTGGGAGCGCGCGCCGGTGGACTTGCCAGAGTTGACGTCGACGCTGGTGAGGGCCTCGGTGGCGTCGATGACGATGGAGCCGCCGGAGGGGAGCCGGACGACGCGGCTGTAGATGCCGTCGATCTGGGGCTCGAGGTTGTAGCGGGAGAAGAGGGGGAGGCGCTGGGTGTAGTGGGTGACGCGGAGCTTGGTCCGCGGCATGACGGCCTCGATGTAGGCGGTGGCCTTGGCGAGGGCGCGGGCGTCGTCGATGATCAGCTCGTCGATGCCGGCGTCGAGGTAGTCGCGGATGGTCTGGAGGACGAGGTCCTGATCATTATAGAGGAGGCGGGTGCCGCCGCCCTGCTGGTTGGACTGCTCGTCGATGCGCTGCCAGAGGCGGAGGAGCATCTGGAGGTCGCGGGTGAGCGCGAGCTTGCTCTGGTCGATGCCGTTGGTGCGGATGATGCAGCCCACGCCGGGGGGCAGCTCCAGCTCGCGGACCTTGGCGCGGAGGTCGTCGCGGGCCTCGTCTTCGATCTTGCGGGAGACGCCGCGGGAGCTGTCCATCGGGGTGAGGACGAGGTAGCGGCCTGCGATGGAGAGGTTGGTGGTGAGGGTGGCGCCCTTGGAGCCCATGGCGTCCTTGGTGACCTGGACGGTGATGGGCTTGCCGCGCTGGAGGATCTGGTCGATGCGCGGGTGGCGCTTGTCGGAGGGGGTCTTGTGCCACGCCTGCTCGACGACGTCGTGGGCGGCGAGGAAGCCGTGCCGGTCGGCGCCGAACTCGATGAAGGCGGCGTTGAGGCTGGGCTCGACGTTGGCGACGACGCCGCGGTAGATGTTGCCGCGGCAGAGGTCGGCCTGGGCGACCTCGGTCTGGTAGTTCTCGAGGCGGCCATCTTCGATGATGGCGACGCGCAGCTCTTCGGGGCGCTGCGCGTTGATGAGCATCTTACGGGTCAAGGGATCACCTGATGTTGCGACGCGCCCGGCGATCGGACCGGCTCGCGTCGCCGGGATCGGCCTGTGTTGGGGCGCTGAGGGGTTGTGTAGAGCGATGCACCCAGGAGGTGTACGCCGAGCGTGGGCATCAGCCAAGCGGCGAGCGGATCGGGCGAGCTGAGACGGGCCTCGGGCTTGGGTGCGCGCGGCCTGGTGAGGTCGCGCGCTCAGCGGAGAGGGCCCAGGTCTGGGGAGCTGCCCGAGGAGCGTCTCGCAGAAGGAGAGGGGCCTCAGGTTCGGCGCGCGAGGCGGAGCCTCATCAACGCCTGAGCGTTGTGGGCGCTAGACAAGCTCCGCTCCAGGCTACGCGAGAGGCTGGAGGGGACGCCCACGGCGCGGGGATCAGCCATGCGCTGATCGGCCGCTGGGGTTGGAGGTGCGCGGGAGGTTCTCCACGCGAGCACGCTCTAGACCCGTAGGCACCACCTATAATACAGGCGGGCTCCCGCCACAATCAAATAATGCACCGAGGCGTCAGGGCGTTGGGCATAGACGCTGCGGGAGCGACCGTTGTATGCTGGTCGGACACCAGGCAGCCGCATGGGAGCGGCGTGGAGCCGGATCGAGGCGTCCCGTGCCTGAGCTGCAACGGAGGGAGGTGAGATGAGACGTCAGCGTCTTGGGGTGGCAGGTGTATGGGTGTGTGGCGTGATGTGCGGGCTGGTGTTGGGCTCGTCGCTGGTGTCTGCGGAGCCGAAGTGCGCCAAGGGGGAGAAGGCGTGCAATGATCGCTGCGTGCCGAAGGCGCAGGTCTGCGTCAAGGTGAAGGCTGCGGCGGGCGACGAGGCGAAGGGGAAGGACAAGGACAAGGTGAAGGGGACGCCGGGGAAGGAGGAGGCGGGCGGTGCGCGGAGCGTCGAGGACAAGCTGCGTGGCGCGGAGGGCGGCGGGTCCGCGGTCGCGTCGTCAAGCTCCCCGACGCTGGAGCCGGGTCCGCCGACGATCGCGGGGTGCAAGGCGCACGCGCCGTTTGAGGCGCTGGGCCAGGAGAGCGTGGAGATCCTGCTCCGGGCCTCGGGGTGGACCTTCGGGGAGCCGAAGGCGAAGGAAGGCGAGGGCTACCGGATCCTGGTCTATGAGGCGACGCAGGAGGGTCGTCAGGCGGTGGTGGCGTCGTACTGGTACAAGAACCCGGCGTCTGCGGCGCAGCTTCAGGGGCGGCTGGGGTCGCAGGGGAACGCGTCGGCGGAGCTGGGGCGGGACAAGCAGAGCGTGCTGGCGGTGATCCTGCCGAAGGGGCAGGCGAAGTCGTCTGCGAAGGCGATCCTGGAGGAGGTGGTGGGCTGCGCGCGGTGAGCCTGGGTGAGCGGGGGGGGCTGGGGGCTGCGCCCCCAGCCGCGGGAGGCGCCCCGGGCGTCCTCCCCAAGAATAAATGCACGAGATTTATATATAAATCTCGTGCATTTATT
>CAUJGC010000402.1 GCA_963169075.1 Myxococcota bacterium | reverse complement strand
CCTCCTCCAGCTCGGCCTGGTGGGCGTCGCGATCTTCGCGGTGGGCCTGATGCTCGGCGGGGTGGGCGCCGCCGCCGGGGGCGGCGCTGTTCTTGATCTGGCGCTCCAGCTCGCGGATGCGGGCCTCGCCTTCGACCTTACCGCGGCGCATGGTGTCCAGCTCGGCCCGGAGCTGCTCCATCTCGGGGTTGGGGCCGCTGGGGCGGGCGGGGGTGTTGGGAGAGGACATGGGCCGCGCGAGGGGCGGCGGGGGAGCGGGGAATGAATCGGCGCTCATCGGCGGCGCGGCGGGGGGAGCCATGGGCGGGGGCGTCATGGGTGGGGGCGCCATGGGCGGCGCAGGCGGCGCCATCGGGGGAGCCGGCGGCGCCATCGGCGCCATGGGCGGCGGCCCGAGCGCGGGCGGCGGCGGCAGCGGCGCCGAGGGCGGCGCTGCGGGCATGGAGCCGCTGGCGCGGAAGGCGCTGCTGGAGGCAGGGCGCGGCGGCGCCATGGGAGGCGAGGGCGGCCCGGGGGGCGGCGCGAGGCCGAGGCCCGGAGGCGGCGGGGCGTTGCTCGGCACCGACGGCGCCGAGGTCATGGTGGGGGAGCTCACGCCGAAGCCGCTGGCGCCGGGGGCCATGGTGCGCTGCGGCGGCGTGAGGGGCGGGGCGCCGCCGAGGGAGGGCGGCGGCAGCGGGGCGCTGGCGTCGGGGCTGGCTCCGGCGCCGTCCTCATCCCCCAGGAACTCCAGCGGGAACTCGCCGCAGCGGACGCGATCGCCCGCCTGCAGGACGTGGCTGCGGATCTTCTTGCCGTTGACGAACGAGCCATTGGAGCTGTTCAGGTCGAAGATCGTGCACTTCCCGCCATCGTAGAGGATCTTCGCGTGGGTGCGCGAGATCGAGGGGTTGGCGATCCGGATCACGTTGCCTGGGTTACGTCCGATGGTCACCTCGGGCAGGCTCTCGTTGATCTCAACGATCATCTCCTTGCCGTCTGCGCCCTGAAACTTTAGCTTCGGCACCTGCTCACCCCTGCTGAGTTCTGGATTCTCTGCTCTGTGGATCGCTCTGGACATGGACCAGGGCGCCCTCGCGCACAGACGCATACTATACCACACGCCCCCTCGCGCGACCATCTTCTTGGAGCCCGGCCCGACCTCATATTATGCTCCGCCTGCCGCTTCGGCGTGGCAGCCCCTCCTCTGATCTGTTGAGCCCCCATGATCCGATCCGAGCCCGCTCAAGCCTCTCCACTCATCATCGCTCTCGGCGGCGGCCGCGGCGGCGCCGGGCGCTCCTCCGTCGCGCTGGCCGCGGCGGTGAGCGCCGCGCGCCGCGGCCTCTCGACGCTGCTGGTGGACTGCGACACGGGGGCCCCGACGCTCCACGCGGCGCTGGACGCGCCGCTCATGCCGCCGCCGGAGCACGACGGCATCTCCAGCCCGGATCAGGCGCTGGAGCCCTTCCTCCAGCCGACCCGCGAGGAGCAGCTGGATCTGCTGGTGCTGGCGACGGCGCGTCGCTTCCCCTTCGTGCGCCCGCGCCTGGACGTGCCGGCGCTCCTGGGGCATCTGCGCTCCCTGCACCATCAGCTGATCTTTTTGGATCTGCCGCCGGGCCAGGACCCGGTCTTCGCGGCGCTCTTCGCCCTGGTGGATCTGCCGGTCCTGGTGACGACGCCCCACCACGCTGCGCTCCTGGCGGCTACGCAGGCGCTGCGCGCCGCGACCTTCCACGCCCTCGGCTTCCACCCGAGCTGCTTCGACGCGGAGGAGGAGCTGCTCTACCTGATGCGGACCCTCCCGCTGCACTACACGCTGCGCCACCTCACCGAAGATCACCTCAGCGCGGCCGCGCGCCGGGTCGTCGGAGACACCTTGCGGTCGTTTACGCCCGAGATCATCCTCAACCGCGCTGCGCTGCCCCAGGATCTGCACCTCCCGCCAGCGCTGGCCGTCGCCTGGCGGCACCTCCTCGGGCTCCACCCGCGGCCGCTGGCGGCCATCCCGACCCTCTCCGACGAGGCGATGCTGGACCCCGTCGCGGCGCTGGCGCCCCACGTGGAGCCGCTGCTCCGGGCTGCGGCCCAGCCCCACCTCCGCCAGCAGACCCTCCCGCGCCCCGCCCTCCCGCCCCACACGCCCCACGGCCTCGCCGGGCTCCCGCAGGCGACCCCGGCGGCGCCGCTCCTCGACGCGCTGGACTCCATCCAGCGCGGCCTCCAGCACCCGGCGCGCCCGCTGGGCGCGCTGCCGCAGGAGGAGGCCTGGGGGCTCATCCAACGCCTCGACCTGGCGCTCCAGGGGGCGCTCCGGACGGCCAGCGACGCCCTCCCGGCGGCGGCGCCCGAGCCGCCCCAGGCCCCCGCCCCGGCGCCCCCCCCCGAGCCGCCGCGCCGCGAGCCGCCCACGCAGCACCTCCGGGCGACCTCGGACATCCACGCCCCCATCCGGAGCCCGCGCCCGCCAGCCCCCCCCAGCCTGGACGAAGCGGAGGACGACGCCGAGGACGCGCTGCCCCTGCCGCCGCCGGCGCCGACCCCGCAGCCTCCCCCGCTGCCGCCGCCGCTCCCCCCCGAGCCCCCCGCGCGCCCCGAGCCCCTGCAAGCTCCTCCAGAGCCGGAGCCGGAGCCGCTCCCCCCCCTCCCACCGCCGCCACCGCCGCCGCCCATGCCTGCCCTCTCCCCCGGCGAGCAGCTCCAGCTCCTCCGCAAGGAGCAGGGCATCTCGCTGCGCGAGCTGAGCCTCCGCACCAAGATCGGCATCAAGTACCTCCAGGCCATCGAGTCCACCGACCGCGAGATCCTCCCGCGCCCCGTCTACCTCCGCGGCTACCTACGGGAGATCGCCCAGGTCTTCGGCGTTGACGAGGAGGAGCTCATCGACCATTATCTCCAGGAGCTTGGGCGCCTCCCTGCACCCGAGTGATCCGCACGCCCCAACCCCACCCGGAGGACGACGTGGCCAAGACCGACTCCATCCAGAGCGCCTACCGACTCGCCAAGGCCATCGCCAGCGACATCGCCATCTATAATGTGGCCAAGATCGAGCAGGCCCTCCAGGACGACAACATCTTTGACGTCCTCGCAGACGAGCTGGACGAGGGACGCGCCATGTTCCGCAACAAGGTCGCGGACGAGATCGTGGACGGCACCAACATCTTCCAGAAGGCCGTCATCGACGTCATCCTCGCCTCCCGCGCCAACATCAACACGCCCATCTGGTGATGACCGACACCGCCCCTGACGACGCCCTCCTCGTCGAGCTGCGCGTCCCCGAGGACGCCGCCGGGATGCGCCTCGACGTCTTCCTCACCAGCCTCGACGAGCTGCCCTTCAGCCGCTCGCGCCTCCAGGGCGCCATCAGCCGAGGCGAGGTCACCCTCAACGGGAAGAGCGCGCAGAAGGCGGGCGCCAGGCTGCGCGCGCAGGATCTCATCTGCTGCGCCATCCCCCCGCCCCCCCTCCCCAACGCCGACCCCGAGGACATCCCCCTCGACGTCCTCTTCGAGGACGAGCACGTCCTCGTCCTCAACAAGCCGCCGGGCCTCGTCGTCCACCCGGCGCCGGGCCACCCCTCGGGCACCCTCGTCAACGCCCTCGCCTTCCGCTGCCGGCGCCTCCCCGGCGAGGACGGCTCCCTCCGACCGGGCATCGTCCACCGCCTCGACAAAGACACCTCCGGCGTCATGGTCGCCTGCAAGAGCACCCTCGCCCTCCAGACCCTCGCCGCCCAGTTCGCCGCCCACACCATCGAGCGACGCTACATCGCCCTCTGCGCCGGGAACCACCTCCCCCCCGAGGGCACCTTCAACACCGGCCACAGCCGCGACCCGCACCACCGCCTCCGCTTCACCGGACGCCTCGACACCGAGCGGCGCGCCATCACCCACTACCGCGTCCTCCTCCCCATCCCGCCCCACCTGGCCCTGGTCGCCTGCACCCTCCAGACCGGGCGCACCCACCAGATCCGCGTCCACCACGCAGAGGCCAACGCCCCCATCCTGGGCGATGAGCTCTACGGCAAGCCCCACCCCCTCCTCGCCAGGCAAGCCCTCCACGCGGACCTCCTCGGCTTCCAGCACCCCGACGGACGCTGGCTCCGCTTCCAGGTCCCGCTCCCCCAGGATCTCCGGGACGCGCTGCGCGCTTTAGGCGCCGATTTCACGTGACGCCGGCCCGCCACCTCTAGCTTCTGACGGCGTTTATGCTTACACTCCATGCCGTCCGTACGCTTGTGCGCCGCAGCAACAGGGCCCAGAACACGACATGCCTCCCGCGACCAACCTCGAAGATCGACTCCAGACCGGCGACGTCATCGCCCAACGCTACGAGATCGTCCGACGCCTCGGCGGCGGCGCCTTCGGTGACGTCTACGAGGGCAACGACCGCAGCATCGGCCGCAAGGTCGCCGTCAAGGTCCTCAACCTCGACCCCGGCACCGACCCCGAGCGACGCCAGAAGCTCGTCGAGCGCTTCAACCGCGAGGCGCGCTCCGCAGGCTCCATCCACCACCCCGCCGTCATCACCATCCACGACGTCGGCGTCCTCGGAGACACCCTCCAGCCCTTCATGGTCATGGAGCTGCTCGAAGGCCACGATCTCCACCAGGAGCTCAAGAAAAACGGCCCCCTCGCCCCCCACCGCCTCATCCCCCTCTTCTGCCAGACCCTCGACGCACTCGGACAGGCCCACCAGCTCGGCATCGTCCACAAAGACCTCAAGCCCGAGAACCTCTTCCTCATCCACCCCGGCACCGACCGGGAGGCCATCAAGATCGTAGACTTCGGCGTCGCCCACGTCCGCAACGACGACGCCGGACGCCTCACCGCCGCGGGCGAGTTCTTCTCCACCGCCAACTACATCTCCCCCGAGTACATGACCGAGCAGCTCGTCCTCCCCCAGATGGACGTCTACCAGATGGGGCTCATCCTCGTCGAGCTGCTCCTGGGCGTCCCCATCGTCTCCGACAAGTCCCCCACCCGCTGCCTCATGATCCACGCCATGGGACAGCTCGAGTTCCCCGCCTCCCTCGCCTCAAGCCCCCTCGCCCCCATCGTCGCGCGCGCGGTCGCCTTCAACCACAACGACCGCTACCCCGACGCCCGCGCCTTCCTCCAGGACCTCCAGCGCATCGACCCCGACACCCTCTCCACCTTCTCCACCGCCGAGCCACGCATCCCCCTGGCGGACCTCCTCAAGGCCCCGGCGGCTCCCGCTCAGACGCCCCAGGCAGCCCAGCCCGCTCGCCCAGCCCCCGTCGAGCGCCTCGACACCCCCACCGTGCAGGCCGCCCCCTCCGGCGACGCCTGGGCCTTCCGCGAGGACGCGGCGCAGCCGCCGCCCACACCTACCTCCGCACCCACACCCGCGCGCTCCTCCACGCTCCCCATCATCCTCCTCGGCGTCGCCATCGTCGCCATCGGCTTCCTCCTCACCCTCGCCATCCTCCTCCTCACCTCCGAGGCCCCCGCCGCCACCCTCCCCCACCCCGACCACGCCTCCCCGCCGCCGCGCTCGCGCCCCCAGGAGGCCGCCCTCTACGAAGAGCCCGAGCTGATCGACCCCAAGCTCCCCACCGCGCGCCACGTCGCGCGCCTCCGGCGCCAGCCCAAGCCACGCCGCAGGCGCGCCTTCAAAGACGAGTGACCCCATGCACCTCCCCGATCTCCGCGGCCGCGTCGCCATCGTCACCGGGAGCAGCCGCGGCATCGGACGAGCCGTCGCCCTGCGCCTCGCAGCGGCCGGCTGCGACCTCTGCGTCACCGCCAAGTCCACCGCACCCACACCCCACCTCCCCGGCTCCATCTACGAGACCCGCGACGCCGTCATCGCCCTGGGACGACGCGCCATCGCCGTCCCCTGCGACGTCCGACACGACGAGGAGGTGGACGCCATGGTCCAGGCTACCCTCGACGCCTTCGGACGCATCGACATCCTCATCAACAACGCGGGCGCCCTCTGGTGGAAGGACGTCCTCGACACCCCCATGAACCGCTTCGATCTCGTCCTCGACGTCAACGCGCGCGCCGCCTTCAAGACCACGCGCGCCGTCCTCCCCTCCATGATCCAGCACGGCTGGGGGCACATCCTCATGATGTCGCCCCCCATCGACCCCGCCCACGCCACCGGCAAGGTCGCCTACTGCATCTCCAAGTTCGGCATGACCCTCATCGCCCACGGCCTCGCTGAGGAGGTCCGGCACCACCACATCGCCTGCAACGCCCTCTGGCCCGCCACCCTCATCGAGTCCCAGGCCACCCTCAACTACGGCATCGGCTCGCCCCACATCTGGCGCAAGGCCGACATCCTCGCAGACGCCACCCTCGCCGTCCTCAGCCACGAGCCACCCACCCTCACCGGGCAGGCCCTCATCGACGAGGACATCCTCCGACGCGTCGGCGTCACCGACCTCGACCCCTACAAGTGCACCCCGGACGGCGAGCCCCTCTCCATCCTCGACGCCCCCACCCGCAACGTCGGCGGGCCACGCTGACCTAACCCGACACCGCCGCCGACCAGCTCGCCGCGTCAAAGCCCACCAGCACCACCTCGCCGCGATCCCAGATCGGCCGCTTGATCAACATCCCGTCGGACGCCAGCGCCTCCAGCGCCTCCGCGTCGCTCACCTCACCCAGCCGATCCTTCCAGCCGCCCTCGCGGTACGAGCGACCCGACGTGTTGAAGAAGCGCCGCAGCGGCAGCCCTGAACGCTCCCAGAGCCCCCGCAGCGTCGCCGCGTCCGGCGGCGACACGCTCAGATCCACCGCCTCCACCGCCTGACCTGCGCCGCGCAGCCACTTCGCCGCCTCGCGGCACGTCGAACACTTCGGGTAGTGATAGAAGACCAACGCCCTCACCTCGCCTTCAGGAGCGCCTTGCGTTCAGCGCGCGCTCGTGCTCTCCTCCTGACGCCCAACCCACGGCTGCGCGCCTGCTACGGAGCTCACTTATATGGAAGTCGACAGCGTCCAGCAATCCCAGGCCCTCCTCACCCTCGTCTCCAGCACCTCCTTTGTCCTCCACCTCCTCCTCGCCCTCGTCTTCCTCGGCTTCGCCATCGGCGTCGTCCACCCCAGACGCCCCGACGCCGGACCCACCCTCATCTTCAGCGCGGGCGTCTACCTCCTCGCCTGCCTCCTCCCCGCCGTCTACTTCATCACCAACCTCCTCCAGAACATCTCCGGCCAGGGCGTCACCCTCATGCTCACCCTCAGCGCCTTCACCCAGGGCCTCGGCCTCCTCCTCAACATCGCCTGGGTCGTCCTCCTCCTCATCGCCCTCGTCAAGCTCTCCCGAGCGCCCATCACGCCCCCTTGACAGAAAAGTAAACGGCATTTACTTTGTGGGCGTGGTTCACAAAAGGAGCCCGCCCCCATGCCAGACAGCACCCCCTCACCACGCTCCCGAAGACGCCAGCAGCGCACCCTCGACATCATCGAGCGCGCCACCGCGCTCCTCCTGGAGCACGGCCTCGACGCCCTCACCCTCCAGCGCCTCGCGGACGAGCTGGACCTCACCCCAGCCGCCCTCTACCGCTACTTCGACTCCAAAGACGCCATCCTCCTCGCCGTCCAGGCCCACGCCCTCGACGCCTTCGATCAAGCCCTCGAAGAGGCCCACCTCACCGCCCTCCGCGAGCGCCCCGACGACCCCATCCACGACCTCCTCACCCAGGCCCACGCCCTCATCCACCTCACCGCCCAGGACCCCACCCGCTTCGCCCTCCTCGCCACCACCATCACCGACCCCCGCGTCTTCGTCCCCCACGGCGACCCCGCGCCCATCCTCGCACCCTTCCTCCGCACCCTCCACCGCCTCAACCAGCCCCTCCTCCGCGCCCAGGAGCGCGGCCTCCTCCTCCCCGCGCCCCACGACGCGCCCCTCCGACGACCCGTCGCCCTCGCCGCCTCCCTCATGGGCGTCCTCACCCTCCGCAAGGTCCAGCGCCTCAACCCCGACCTCCTCCGCGTCGAACCCCTCGCCCTGGAGACCCTCCACGCCCTCCTCCGCGGCTGGGGCTGCCCCCCCGAGCGACTCCTCCACACCCACACACCCACACCGGAGGCCACGCCGTGATCACCCAGGCCCTCACCGCCCTCCTCGCCGCCCTCCTCGGCGCCTTCACCTGGAGCTTCGCGGAGTACGCCATCCACCGCTGGCTCGGGCACCTCTACACCCGAAACCCCTTCGGACACGAACACCAGGCCCACCACCGACAAGCCCACTACTTCTCCCCCACCTTCAAGAAGGTCGCCGTCGCCGCACCCGCCCTCCTCCTCCTCGCCGTCCCCGCCACCCTCCTCGCCGGTCCCCTCCACGGCGCCGCCTTCACCCTCGGCTTCGCCGCCTTCTACACCACCTACGAGCTCACCCACCGACGGCTCCACACCCGCCCGCCCACGGGACCCTGGTCCCGCTTCCTCCGCAAGCACCACTACCACCACCACTTCCGCTCCGCGCGCACCAACCACGGCGTCACCTCACCCCTCTGGGACTGGGTCTTCCGCACCTACGCGCCCGCCGACGTCATCCCCGTCCCCGAGCGCAAGCTCATGACATGGCTCATCGACCCCCAGAGCGGCGACGTCCGCGCCGACCTTCAGGCCGACTACACCATCCTCCGACAGCGCCGCAGCCACCCCAACCCCCACACCAGCGAACTCCACCAGGGACCCCACGCATGACCCACCCCGAGACGCACCTCCGCTACGAGCAGGACGGACACCTCGTCACCCTCACCCTCGACCGACCCGACGCCCGAAACGCCTGGTCCGAGGACATGCTCGACGCCTTCACCCAAGCCCTCGACCGCGCGCAGCTCGACGACGACGTCCGCGTCGTCATCCTCACCGGCGCTGGACAGGCCTTCTCCGCAGGCGGCGACCTCAAGCTCATGCTGGAGCACCAGGGCATGTTCGAAGGCGACGCCGCCAGGCTCCGCGCACGCTACCTCGAAGGCATACACCGCGCCCCAAGGCGCCTCAGCCGCTTCGATAAACCCCTCATCGCCGCCATCAACGGACCCGCCATCGGCGCCGGGCTCGACCTCGCCTGCATGTGCGACCTCCGCGTCGCCGCCGACAGCGCCTCCTTCGGCTCCACCTTCGTCAAGGTCGGCCTCATCCCCGGCGACGGCGGCGCCTACCTCCTCGCGCGCACCATCGGCTTCCCGCGCGCACTCGACCTCATCCTCACCGGACGCCTCATCGACGCCCACGAAGCCCTCCGCATCGGCCTCGTCCACGACGTCGTCCCCAGAGATCAGGTCCTCCACGCCGCCCAGGAGCGCGCACGCGCCATCGCCGCCAACGCGCCCCTCGCCGTCCGCTACGCCAAGAGCGCCGCCTACCAGTCCTGGGATCTACCCCTCGACGCCGCACTGCACCTCGCCGCCTCCTACCAGGGCGTCGTCCAGAACTCCCAGGACCACGACGAAGGCGTCCGCGCCATCCTGGAGAAGCGACCGCCGCGCTTCACCGGACACTGAAGGGGGTCCGGGGGCGGGGGGCCCCCCCCCCCCC
>CAUJGC010000401.1 GCA_963169075.1 Myxococcota bacterium | reverse complement strand
AGGGCACCTCACGCTTTTTGTACCGACGAATCATCCGCACCTCCTCACGCAACTCTCCAGCACCAGGATCGCTGATTTTCGATCCGATGTCGATCCCTGCGGGGGGGGGCTTATGCAACAACCTCTCACGGGGGGGACCGGCACCGTTCCGCCGACGAGCGAAGCGATGTCGGCGGTTACGGTGCCGGGGGGGTCAGCCCGCCCCCTACCACCCCACCGCCTCCTCCGCCCGGGCCAGATCCTCCGGCGTGTCCACCTCGCGGACGCCGCCGTGGACGGGGACGGCCTGCATGTGGAGGCCGCAGTGATCGATGAGGTGCTGAAGAATATCAGCCACATAGGCCATGCGGAGGGTGCCCTTCTGGCCCCAGGTGTCGGCGGGGGTGAGGGTGGCCTCCAGGCGGGCGACCTCGCGCTGGAGCAGCTCCGCCGCGCGGGCGCTCAGGGCGCCGAGCCCTGTGAACTCCCCGAGGCTCCCCTCGCCGGGCACGTTCTTGCCGAGGCGGAGGATGCGGCCGGTGTCATCGACGGTGACGTTCTCGGCCTCGGTGGGGGGGTGCCAGTCGCGCCCTGCGTAGACCTGGAGCCAGTCCACGTCGACGATGCCGGCCATGTCGTAGCCGCCGGTCTGCATGGCCTCCTTGAGGAGCTTGACGTGCTGGGGATCGAAGGTGGTGTCGCCGTAGGAGAAGAAGAAGCCGCCCGCCATGGAGGGGGCGGCGCACATGAGCGAGGGGAGGAGCCCGGTCGTCTCCCACGCCGGGTTGAGGTAGAGGGTGGCGCCGGGGGGCTGGATGCGCTCCGCGAGGTAGCCGCGGACCACGGCGACATGCTCCACGCCGTGGGCGTGGTAGGCGTCGAGCTGGCGCTGGAGCAGCGTCTTGCCCTGGATCGTCATCATGCACTTGGGGGTGTCGTCGGTCAGGGACTTGAGCCGGCTGCCGCGTCCTGCGGCCAGGATGATCGCCTGCATCATCACTCCTCGGGGTGGGTTGGGGTGGGCCGCGCGGGCAGCGGGCGCCCCAGCTTGAGGACAAGCTGGAGGGAGGTCCGCGCGACATAGAGCGCGTAGACCGCCAGATAGAGCGCAAAATATACTTCAATTATATTGAATATACCCAGAATAACGACATAGGTCGGGTAGTTCATGGCGGTCTTCGCCGCCCACTCGACCAGCCCCACCAGGCGGCGGAGGAGGGAGCGGCGCGGCGAGGGCGCGGCGTCGGCGTCCTCGACAGGGGAGGGCTCGCCGGTGACCTCGGGGCGGCGGAGGAAGGTGGTGAGGGCGAGGGCCATGGAGATCATGGCCAGGCCGCCGATACCGGCGAGGAGGATGCGGGGGTCGTCGTAGCAGAGGTAGAGGCGGACAGCGACGGCGGCGAAGAAGCCCTCGGCCTTGAGCTCATCCCCGAGGAAGTCGAGGAGGTGCCCGGCCTTGGAGGCGGTGCGGCGGAGGCGGGCCAGCATCCCGTCGGCGCAGTCGATGATGTAGGCGAGCTGGTAGATCAGGACGGCGACGATCAGCCCGGCGTGGTCGGTCCAGGCCACCATCACGGCAGCGCCGACGCAGGCGGTCAGGAAGGCCAGGATGGAGACCTGGTTGGGGGTGACGCGGGTGTCGCGCAGGGCGTAGGCCAGCGCCGCGCCGAAGGGGCGGGAGAGGTACTTCGTCCAGAGGGGCTCGCGCTCTTTGCGGGTCGCGTAGTAGAGCTCTCGGATGGGCCTGAGCACCGCCGCTCCTGGGGGGCCTGGCGTGGGTGCCAGGGTGGAATAGAAGCAGGGCGCGCGGACCTCTCCCCGCAGCGCCACGAACCGGTGTATACTCCGGTTCCGACCCCGCCGCCAACCCCGCGGCCCGACCGGGAGACGCCATGAGCACCGACCCTGCTGTTCAACCCCTGCACGACGCGCTCTTGAGCTGGAAGCGGCGCCTGGCGCTGCGGCGTGGGCTGCGCCGGGCGGCGTGGGTGACGCTGGCGGGGGGCGGGGCGGTGGCGGTCTTCGCGGGGGTGGCCTCCTGGGTGCCCGTCCCGGCGGGGCCGCTGGAGAGCCCGGCGGCCTGGGTGGCGCTGGGGGCGCTGGTGACCGCGGCGGCGGCGCTGATCGCGGCGGCCACGGCGCGCTTCACAGTGGAGGACGCCGCCCTGGTGGCGGATCTCCGCCACGACACGGGCTCCCTCTTCTCGACGGCCTGGGACGCGGCCAGCCGCCCGGACGCCCAGCGCACCGAGGCCGAGCGGGCCTGCATCAGCGCGGCTGCGGGCCGCGCCGCCGAGCTGCCCCCGGCCCAGGTCGCCCCCCTCCGCTTCGGGTGGCGCTGGGCCACGCCGCTCCTCTACGCCGCCCTCGCCGCGCTGACCCTGCTCCCCTTCGCGGAGGACCTCCAGCGCGCCGTCGAGCAGCAGCGCCTCACCGCCGCCGCCGAGGAGCTGAAGCAGGCCGAAGCCCGCCTGGAGCAGCTCCCTGACGACGCCGCACAGCTCAACCCCGCGCTCCGCAAGGAGCTGCGACGCCTCCAGCGGGAGCTGGACAAGGGCGACCTCACCAGCCGCGAGGCCCTGGAGCAGATCGGGGAGCTGAAGCGCCAGCTCCGCGCCGAAAAACTCGCCCAGGACGCCCGCGCCAACCAGGCCGGGCGCGGCGCCCAGGAGGCCGCGCGCGAGCTGGGCCGCGCCGAGCCCACCTCCGAGCTGGCCCAGCGCCTCGCAGACCAGTCCCGCGCCCAGCGCGACCCCAACACCTCCGCCGAGGAGCGCCAGGAGCGCGCCGAGAAGACCCAGGAGGCCGCCCGCAAGCTCCAGAAGCTGGAGCGCGAGGAGCGCCAGGAGGCCGCCAAGTCCCTGGAGCAGGCCGGAGACGCCGCCAACAAGGCCGGAGACCCCCAGCTCGGCCAGCTCCTCAAGGAGGCCTCCCAGGCCCTCCAGAGCGGCGACGCCGACAAGCTCGACCAGCTCTCCGAGGACATCGCCAAGGCGCTCCAGCAGAGCCAGAGCGATCAAGAAAGCATGGAGCAGCTCGCCAAGGCCCTCGACAACGCCCAGCAGCGCCTCGCAGGCGTCGATCCCCAGGACCCGAGCACCGCCCAGGGCGGCCAGGGCAACCTCGGCCAGGGCGAACAACCCGGCCAGGGCGGCGGAGACAGGCAGTGGAGGCCCGTCGAGGGCGACGGCCCGGGCGTCGCAGGCGCTGGCACCGGCCACCAGGACGAGCGCACCCCGGGCTACGACGTCACAGGCCAGCACAACGACGCCGACCGCACCGCCCAGCGCGAGCCCGACGCCAAAGAGGTCGACTACCGCGCCCTCTACGAGTCCGCCAACCTCGACGACTCCAAGCGCATCCTCACCCGCGTCCAGGGCGAGCGAGAGGGCGACAAGATCGTCGGCTCCTCCCAGGGCGGCAACCAGAGCCCCCAGGGCGACGAGCGCGCCCAGATCGTCCTCAAGCAGCTCCCCACCACCTACGCCGAGGACGCCCAGCGCGCCGTCAACACCGAGGAGATCCCCCCCGCCTACCGCGACGCGGTGCGCTCCTACTTCGACACCAACACCCGCTGACGTTGCATCACCACGCCCTGCGGCGGTACAACCACACAGACCGGCCGACGCGCCGCGCGACCTCCCACACACCGCCCTCCCGAGGCCCCATGACCGAGCAGCTCACCGCCGAGGACTTCGACACCCAGCGCCGCCACTTCCACGAGCGCATCCGCACCCTCCAGGAGCAGGTCAGCCGCGTCGTCGTCGGGCAGCGCGACGTCGTCAGGCACGTCCTCACCGCGATCCTCGGCGGCGGACACGTCCTCCTCGAAGGCGTCCCCGGCCTCGGCAAGACCCTCCTGGTCCGCACCCTCGCCCAGGCCCTCCAGCTCGACTACAACCGCATCCAGTTCACCCCCGACCTCATGCCCGCCGACATCCTCGGCACCACCATCATCGCACAGAACGACCAGGGCGCCCGCGACTTCGCCTTCCGCCCCGGCCCCGTCTTCACCCAGCTCCTCCTCGCGGACGAGATCAACCGCGCCACCCCCAAGACCCAGTCCGCCATGCTGGAGGCCATGCAGGAGGGCTCCGTCACCGTCGGCGGCGCGCACCACAAGCTCCAGCAGCCCTTCATCGTCCTCGCCACCCAGAACCCCATCGAGCAGGAGGGCACCTACCCCCTCCCCGAGGCCCAGCTCGACCGCTTCCTCTTCAAGATCCTCGTCCCCTTCCCTTCGGTGGATGAGCTGGCCCTCATCGTCGATCGCACCACCGGCACAGACACCCAGGAGGCCGCACCCGTCCTCGACGGACCCACCCTCCTCCGCCTCCGCGCCCTCGTCCGCGGCGTCCCCATCGCGGAGCACATCAAGCGCTACGCCCTCCGCCTCGTCGCCGCCACCCACCCCGAGCTGCCCGACGCCCCCGAGGCCACCCGCCGCTACGTCCACTACGGCGCCTCCCCGCGCGGCGCCCAGGCCCTCATCCTCGCCGCCAAGGTCAACGCCCTCCTCGAAGACCGCGGCCAGGTCGATTACGCCGACATCCGCGCCGTCGCACACCCCGCCCTCCGCCACCGCGTCCAGCTCAACTTCGAGGCCGGCGCCGACGGCCTCACCTCCGACGCCTTCATCGACCGCCTCCTCAAGGCCACCCCCGACGTCTCCGACCGACTCCGCGCCGAAGCCTCATGATCTCCCCCACACGACGCGCCCTGCGGCTCCTCCTCCCGACCCTCCTCCTCGCCGCCTGCGATAACCTCCCCGCCGCCGAGCCCACCCCGCCACCCCTCAAGCCCCTCATCTACACCGAGTCCGCCGAGTACACCCCCGACTTCGCCCAGAAGTGGGAGGATGACCTCCTCCGCTCCTTCGAGGCCACCGGGCGCCTCCAGGCCCAGCCCGCCGAGGACCAGGCCGCGCCCGCCGCCGACCCCGGCGACGACATCATCGAGCAGGATCTCCCCCCCGCTGCGCCCGCCGCCCCCGCGCCCCGCAGCGACGAGCTGGACCTCTCCAGCCCAGACGGCACCGCCGCCGCCGCCTTCCAGGCCATCCTCCGCCAGGATCGCGCCACCTTCGACCGACTCCTCATCGACCAGGACGGCCTCAAGACACTCACCGGCGTCGGCGCCACCACCGCCGAACGACGCATCGCCGCCCTCCAGAAGGCCGCCTACAAGGCCTGGAGCACCTTCTCACCCGGCAACGCCTCCGAAGAGCCCGTCGGCGGCCTCGCCGCCAAGCTCACCATGACCGAGGTGCGCCTCGGCACACCCGGCGACGTCCGCGGCAAGAAACCCCGCGACGAGGCCGACACCGTCCAGTACTGGGGCACCGAGATCGCCTTCGCCCTCACCGCCGAACCCCAGGGCGACGCCGCCCCCTACACCTTCACCCTCACCCTCCCCCGCCTCCTCAAGCTGCCCTCCGGTGAGTGGCGCATCGCCGCCGCACCCCAGGTCGGCTCCCCCTTCCTCACCTACCTCGACGCCGGCATCCACCTCAAACCCGAGCTGCTCCAGCCCGAGCACCACGAGTTCCCCCTCTCCGTCGGCAACTTCTGGCGCTACCGCGTCACCTGGCCCGAGCGCGACACCACCTCCGACGAGCCCCTCCCCCCCCTCGAAGACCTCCCCCCCGAGACCGTCCAGATCGAGGTCACCGAGGTCGTCCGCTTCGACGGCTACCGCGTCGCCACCCTCCGGCGCACCCACACCGCCGAAAAAGCCGAGACCTCCCTCTTCTACCTCCTCGTCACCCCCCGCCGCCTCTACCACTGCGACCGCTACTGCAAGACCCGCTCGGAGGACCTCGACTACGTCCTCGACCACATCCGCCTCTCCACACCCCTCCTCATCTTCCCCCTCCGCGAGAACGTCGCCTGGACCAAGGGCGGCAAGATCGTCTTCGAGAACGCGCGCTACAACGCCCAGGAGCAGCGCGAAGCCGCCCAGACCCCCGCCGGCACCTTCACCGACACCATCGTCGTCCAGGGACGCACCTCCTCCGGCGTCGAGATCCGCTACTTCAAGCCCGGCCTCGGCGTCGTCAAGCGCATCCTCCGCGGCAACACCGGCACCCGCGCCGAGGAGCTGATCGAGTACCGCGTCCTCAACACCGAGTGATCCCACCATGAGCGACGACCCCCAACTCCCCGCCCCCCAGGACGACGCCGAGGACCAGGCCGCACCCGACCTCTTCGACGCCGAGACGCGCATCCAATCCCTCCCCGAAGCGCCCGGCGTCTACATCATGAAGAACGTCCAGGGCAAGATCATCTATATCGGGAAATCCATCAACCTCAAGGCCCGGGTCCGCTCCTACTTCTCCGGCGCCGACCCACGACCCTTCGTCGCCCGCCTCCCCAAGCTCCTCGGCGCCATCGACGTCATCCTCACCGGCAACGAGAAGGAGGCCCTCCTCCTTGAGAACACCCTGATCAAGACGCATAAGCCACGTTACAATATCATGTTGCGTGACGATAAGGACTACCTCACCCTCCGCGTGGATACGCGCAAGCCCTGGCCCCGCGTCGAGATCGGGCGCGGCATCAAACGCGACGGCGCACGCTACTTCGGCCCCTACCACGCCGCCTCA
Source organism: Myxococcota bacterium (assembly GCA_963169075.1). Lineage (GTDB taxonomy): Bacteria > Myxococcota_A > Bradymonadia > Bradymonadales > CAUJGC01. The sequence goes on along the minus strand of CAUJGC010000401.1, from coordinate 1,521 downwards.
CACCTCCGCAGCACCCTCAACGTCCTCAACAAGCACTTCCTCCTCCGCACCTGCCCCGATCACGTCCTCCAGAACCGCTCCCGACCCTGCTTACAATATCAAATCAAGAGATGCCCTGCCCCGTGCGTCTTTGAGGTCGATAAAGAGGCCTACGACCAGCACGTCCGCGAGGCCCTCCTCTTCCTCGAAGGGCGCAGCGATCACCTCACCGAGCGCCTCTCCCAGCGCATGAGCGACGCCGCCGAAGCCCTCGACTTCGAGCTGGCCGCGCACCTCCGCGATCAGATCGGCGCCATCCAGACCTCCCTGGAGGCCCAGCACGCCGTCTCGCCCAACCTCCTCGATCAAGACATCCTCGGCCTGCACCACGAGGGCGACCGCGCCACCCTCGCCTTGATCTTCATCCGACGCGGACGCATGGAGGGCTCCGACACCTTCCACTTCAAGCACCAGAGCTTCGACGCCGAAGAGCTCCTCTCCTCCTTCATCAACCAATACTACGCCAGCGGCGCCCCCATCCCCCACGAGATCGTCCTCCCCCTCACCCTGGAGGCCCACGACGCCCTCCAGGACCTCCTCTCCGAGCAGCGCGGCGCCCGCGTCACCCTCCACCACCCCCTCCGGGGCAGAAAACACGACCTCCTCCAGAGCGCACTCCGCAACGCCCAGGCCGCCTTCGAGGCACACAACCCCGCCGCCGAACGCCAGGCCGATCAGCTCGACCGCCTCCAGACCCTCCTCGCCCTCCCCGCCCGACCCCAGCGCATGGAGTGCTTCGACATCTCCAACCTCCAGGGCGATCCCATCGTCGGCTCCATGGTCGTCTTCACCGACGGCAAGCCCGACAAAAAAGCCTACCGCCACTTCCGCGTCAAATCCGTCCCCGAGCAGGACGACTTCGCCTCCATGTACGAGGTCCTCACGCGACGCCTCAAGCGCTCCATCGACGACGACTGGCCCCTCCCCGACCTCCTCGTCATCGACGGCGGCAAGGGACAGCTCGCCCAGGCCGTCACCGTCCTCCAGGACCTCGGCCTCCACGACCTCCCCGTCGTCTCCCTCGCCAAGAGCCGCCTCACCGGCGACGTCCAGAGCCCCCACCTCGACCGCTCCCCCGAGCGCGTCTTCCTCCCCGGACGCAAGAACCCCATCATCCTCAAGCACTCCTCACCCGAGCTGCTCATGCTCGCCGCCCTCCGCGACGAGGCGCACCGCTTCGCCATCACCTACCACCGCAAGCTCCGACGCCAGAAGACCCTCCACTCCACCCTCGACGACATCCCCCACATCGGACCCGCCCGGCGCAAGGCCCTCCTCGATCACTTCCACGACGTCGCCCGCATCCGCGACGCCTCCCTCCACGACCTCCAGGCCGTCCCAGGCCTCAGCGCCCGCCTCGCCGCCGAGATCTTCGCCTTCTTCAACGGCGACCCCGACGCCCTCTTCTCCGACGCCGACCACGAGGACGCGTGAACCCTGGCCGCCGGGGGCCCCCCCCAGAAAAAAAAACACAAGAATCTA
>CAUJGC010000400.1 GCA_963169075.1 Myxococcota bacterium | reverse complement strand
GGGGGGGGGGGGGGGCGGGGCGGGTGGCGGGGGGGGGGGTCGGGCGCGGGGCGGGGGGCGCGGGGGTGGGGCTGTGGGGGGGTGGGGCCTTCGAGGTCGAGGGCGCGGCGGAGCGGGGTGAGGTCGGGGTCATCGACGCCGAGGGAGAGGAGGCGTGACTCCCAGGCGCCCGCGGCGAGGGGGGTGGCTGCGGGGTGCGCGGCGAGGTCGTCTGCGAGGGCGTGGAGGAGGTGGAGGCGCCCGGCCCAGAGGAGATCTTCGCGGGCGTCGTAGAGCGAGGGGACGCCGCCCTGGGGGAGGGTCTCAGCGAGCTGCCACCAGTGCTCGTCGGGGTGCTCGATGGCGTGGAAGCGCCAGAAGACGCGGGCCTGGTAGCCCTGAAGATCGACGGGGAAGCCGTCCTGGGCGAAGGCGGCGCCGGAGCGGAGGAACCAGCGCCCGGAGGGGTGCTCCTGGTAGGCGTAGAGGGCCTCGGGGTCGAGGTCGAGGGCCTGGGCGAGGGTGCGCGTGCGGAGGTCGGGCTGATCGACGGAGCCGACGTTGGCGGGTACGGAGGTGCGGAGGGTGCCCGCGGCGCGCTCGTAGCGGTTGTTGTAGAGGACGATGGCGCGCTGATCGAGGTGGATGTTGGAGGTGGCGAAGACGTCTTCGAGGAGGGTGCCCTCGGGGGTGAGGACGTCGTAGAGGGCGAAGCTCTCGGAGTGGCTGACGAGGGGGCGGGCGCGTAGGAGGGGGTAGAGGTCGGTGGCGTGGCGGGCGAGGAGGTCGGGGTCGGGGGTCTCCTCGCGGCGGGGTGCGGCGTACTCCATGCCGTATTTTTCGGAGAAGCCCTCCAGCTGGCCGTGGCCGATCATGGGGAGCCCGGGGAGGGTGGCGAGGAGGGTGGCGACGCCGAAGTATTTATCGCCGGGTCCGAACTGCTCTATAGCTGTTTTTTCATCAGGATTGTTCATGAAATTAACAAAACGCTCCAGCACCGGCGGGGAGAACTCCAGGACGTTGCGGAGCGTCTCGCGGTACTTGGCGTTCTCTTCGTCGCGGAGCATGTTCATGAAGGCGCTGTTGTAGACGCGGTGCATGCCGAGGGTGCGGACGAAGTAGCCCTCCAGGAGCCAGAAGGCCTCGGCCAGGAGGAGGCAGTCGGGGACCTCGGCCTGGACGCGATCGACGACCTCGCGCCAGAACTCGTTGGGCATGAGGGCGTCGAAGTCCTCGGGGGAGGCGGCGTAGAGGGCGCGGGAGGGGATGGCGCCGCCCTCCCCGGGGGCGGGGTGCCAGAGGCGTCGGATGTGGCGCCGGGCCAGGACCATGGCGGCGTCGAAGCGGATGATGGGGAACTTGCGGGCGACGGAGAGGATCTGCTGGATGACGGCCTCGCGGACCTCGGGGTTGAGGAAGTCGAGCTGGGCGGTGTCATTCCACGGCATCTGCGTCCCGTCGTTGCCATGGTAGATGAAGCGGACCTCGCCGGTGTCCCGGTCGAGGCGCTTGAAGACCACGGCGGCGTCGGTGCGGGTCCAGTAGCCGTCTTCGAGGAAGATGCCGACGCGGGGGTCTTCGGAGAGGTCGGGTCCGCTGAAGGTGTAGTTGGGATAGGGGGATTGGGGGAGCTGGACGAACCACTCGGGTCGCTCGACGATCCAGCGGGCGTACATGCCGACGTGGTTGGGGACCATGTCGGCGGCGAGGCGGATGCCTCGGGTCCAGGCGCGCTGTGCGAGGGCGGCCCAGGCGGCGTCGCCGCCCAGCTCCTCCGCGATGGTGTAGTCAAAGAGGGCGTAGGCGGAGGCGAGGGCCTCGTCGTCGCCCATGCGCTGCTTGATGCGCTGGCTGGCGGCGGAGCGCTGCCAGAGGCCGATGAACCAGAGGGCGTTGATGCCGGCGCTGGCGAGGCGATCCAGCTCCTCGTCGGGGATGGCGTCGAGGGTGGTGATGGGGCGGCCGTAGGTCTGGGAGAGCTGGGCGAGCCAGACGTAGGTGCTCTTGGCGATGAGGACGACGCTGGACATCCAGTCGCGGTCCTCGGTGAAGGCTTCCAGCTCGGGCTCGTGGAGGGGGTTGGGCGCGGCGGCGAAGGTGAGGGGTTGGGCGGGGCCGGGGCCGGGGAGCCTGGGGGCGCTCTCCTCGCGGCGGAGGTCCTGGGCGCGGCGCCCGAGGTCGAGCAGCTCACCGGGGAGGGCGTCACCCCAGCGCTCCAGGGCGTAGGCGAGCTGGGCGTCGAGGGAGTCGGGGTGGAGGAGGAGGGGGGCGCGGAGGTCGTCGAAGAGGGAGGCGAGGTGTGCCGCGTCGCGGTCGCCCTGGGAGGCGGCGAGGGCGAACCAGGCCTCGGCGGCCTGGACGACGCCGCGCCAGGGCGCGCGTCGTGTGAGCTCGGCGTCGTCGAAGAGGGCGGCGCGCCAGGGGGTGAAGGCGGGGTTGGCGGCGCCCAGCTCCAGGAGGGCGGCCTCGCGGAGGAGGGCGCCGGGTGCGCCCTCCAGATCGTCGAGGACGAAGAGGTGCTGGAGTGCGTCGAGGGTGGCGTCCACGGCGTCGGGTCCGCAGAGCTGCGCGGCGTGCTCCAGGGCGCGCTCCAGGGCGCCGGGCGCGGCGGTCTGGGCGTAGCGGTCGATGAGGGCGCGCATGGCGGCGTAGAGGACGGCGGCGGCGACGAGGCCCCCGGGGCTGCGCCCCTGGGGGCCGTCTACGGCGTCCAGGCAGGAGACGACGCGCTGGGCCAGCTCCAGGCGCCCGGCGGCGTGGGCGTTGAAGACTCTATCCAGCTCGTAGCGGAGGACCGCGCGGCGCTCTGGCGCCAGCCCAAGCCGTTCAAAGATGCGCTCGCCTGCTGCGTGGGTGCCCATGTCGCGCCTCGGAGGTGGTGTAGGTATCAGTAATACCAGGGGAAGTTGGTGTAGTCCTGCTTGCGCTTCTCCAGGAAGGCGTCGCGTCCCTCCTGGGCTTCGTCGGTGCCATAGGCGAGGCGGGTGGCCTCTCCGGCGAAGACCTGCTGGCCGACGAGGCCGTCATCGACGAGGTTGAAGGCGAACTTGAGCATGCGCTGGGCGGTGGGGCTCTTGGCGACGACCTCGGCGGCCCACTGGAGGGCGGTGTCCTCCAGCTCGGCGTGGGGGACGACGGCGTTGACCATGCCCATGTCGAAGGCCTCCTGGGCGGAGTAGTTGCGCCCCAGGAAGAAGATCTCGCGCGCGCGCTTCTGGCCGACCTGTCGGGCGAGGTAGGCGGAGCCGAAGCCGCCGTCGAAGCTGGCGACGTCGGCGTCGGTCTGCTTGAAGATGGCGTGCTCGCGGCTGGCGAGGGTCATGTCGCAGACGACGTGGAGGCTGTGGCCGCCGCCGACTGCCCACCCGGGGACCACGGCGATGACGACCTTGGGCATGAAGCGGATGAGGCGCTGGACCTCCAGGATGTGGAGGCGTCCCAGGCGGGCGGCGTCCACGGTCTGCGGGGCGGCGCCAGCGGTCTCGTACATGTAGCCGGCCTTGCCGCGGATGCGCTGATCGCCCCCGGAGCAGAAGGCCCAGCCGCCGTCCTTGGGGGAGGGGCCGTTGCCGGTCAGGAGGACGCAGCCGACGTCGCTCCACTGGCGCGCGTGATCCAGCGCCGTGAAGAGCTCGTCCACCGTGTGGGGTCGGAAGGCGTTGCGGACCTCCGGGCGGTTGAAGGCGATCCGCACGGTGCCGTGCGCCTTGGCGCGGTGGTAGGTGATGTCCGTGAAGGCGAACCCCTCGACCTCGTTCCAGAGGGCGGGGTTGAAGATCTCTGAGGTCATGCGTCTCCTGGGTGCGGTGTAGGTCAGCGCCTCTCGACGGAGCGGACCGTAGCACAAGAAACGCAGGGAGGCGACCCCCCCGGGGCCGTAACGTCTGGCCTGCTCGGCCCGGCGAACGGCTCCGGCAACCCCCCCGGGGCCGTAACGCCGGGCTATCGCCCGGCGCACG
>CAUJGC010000399.1 GCA_963169075.1 Myxococcota bacterium | reverse complement strand
GGGGGGGGGGGGGGGGCCGTGGCGCATTGGGGGGGTGTTTGTTGGGGGCCCCCCCCGTCCCCGGGGGGGGCCGGGGCCGTTCGTCCAGGCTTTGCCTGGACGTTACGGCCCCGGGGGGGTTGCCCTCACGGGGGGGTCACTCGAAGCGGAGCGTGACCTCGCCGTCGCTGACCGTCCGGAGGACCAGATCGACCAGGGCGAGGGTGTCGCGGAGGTTGCGCTGCTTGCGGCGCTCGTCGCTCCAGACCTGGACGTCCCAGGCGAAGCCCTTGCCGGTGTCCGCGAGGCGAAGATGGATGTTGGTCTCGTCCGCGACGCGCTCCCAACGCGACTGGTCCATCTCCCAGAAGGGCGAGTCCATGAGGCGCTTCACGAAGGCGCGGAGGTCGCGGGTCGAGATGTAGGCCGAGTAGAGGTTCTCGTCTTCCTGCTCGGCCTCGCCGGCCCGCCAGGACGCGAGGACCCAGCCCGTGCCCGAGAGCTGGAGCGTGGTGACGCCGTGCTTCCAGTGCGCGCCGCCCACCTGGCAGAAGAAGTGGAACCCCTTGGCGGTCTCGCGGCCACGGTGGATGGCGGTCAGTCGTTTGAGAAGCACCTCAATCGGCTCGGACACTTCGCACTCCTGAACGTTCCCGGGGGTTCTCTAGCTCTCTGTCGCGGATGGATGAGCTGGCAGCGCGTCCTGCACGACGCCCTTTATAGCGGCCCGCAGCCCAAAAAGGCAACACCGATCTCCAGGGACCGCGCTGCGGAGCGGTCGGAGCGGCCTGGAGCGCGGTCTGGAGTGTTCAAGAGGAAACAAAAGCGGCGCGGAGGGCGGTCAGGACCGATCAAGGGGAGACAATGGCGACGCCAAGAGCGGTGGGGACCGCCCTCGGCGGCGCTTCAGGCGCGCTAGGACTGGTGGAGGCTGCTCAGGGAGGGCCAGCGCGGCGCGTCGTGAGCGCGTCCGAGGTGGTGGTAGTGGGCGGGGACGGTGGCGCCGATGAAGCTCCAGGTCGCGTCGAGCAGCTCATAGACCGCGCGGAGCTGGCGATGCCACTCGGCGCGCTCGGCGGCGTGGGAGTTGTCACGCTCCAGGCGGGTGACGCGCTCCACGCTCTCCTTCATGCGCTGCACGTCCTCCAGGGTGAGGCGGCGGGCGGCGTCCTCGATCGGGGCCTGGTTGACCTGGACGATGTCCCAGCTCGCTTGCAGGAGCGTCGCCAGGCGGCGGTTGTCCTCCAGCAGATCCGCGAGCCCGCTGCCGCGGCGGATCGCCTGCACGACGTCGGCGTCGCACCGGCCCTGGAGCGCGAGGATCTGGGCGGCGTCCAGGGCGCGCCTGCGGAGGTCGGTGGCCTCCGCGACGGCCTCCGCCAGGGCCTCGTTCTGCGCGGTGGCGTCGCGGTAGCGCCCGGCGATGTAGAGCGCGGCCAGGAACAAGGGCGCCGCCGCCTGGAGCCGGGCGGCGAAGGCCGGGCGCAGCTCCTCGGCGAGCACGCCCACCAGGGCCGCCTCGTCGCGCTGGAGGCGCGTGAGGTAGGGGACGGCGGCGGCGTAGGTGCTCCGGATGTTGATGTGCGGCGCCCGCTGGCGCTCCGGTACATGGGCGACGATCTGGGCTCGCAGCGCTTGATACGCCGCCTCGGCGGTCAGGTCACTCATCGCGTCTCCTTCGGGTGGGGTGCGGAGCGAAGCCCCGCCACAACATGCTCCAGGGTTATGGCAGGGGAAGGCGTGGGAGGCAAGCGCGGGGGGGGCGCCTTGGGGCGCAGGCATTTAGATCGAACCTCACACAAGCGCGTTGGGATGCGGTAGACTGGCCTCACGAGGCAGGCGTTGAACGGCAGCAGGAGGAGCAGATGATGAAGCGAGGCGAGCGGCGGACGGGGTGGGCGGTGGTGTGGATGGTCGCGGCGCTGGTGGCGTGCTCGGACGCGGCGCCTGGGGGCGGCGGGGCGACCCAGGGCGGCGAGGGCGGCGGGACGACGACGACGGTGATCGCCGGGGAGCTGAAGGACGCGGTGACGCCGCCGCTGCCGACGCCGCAGCTGAGCGGCTTCTTCGAGCAGGGGAACTTCGCGACGCTGACGGTGAAGACGGGTCCGCCGGAGGCGCCGACGCAGCAGCCGCTCTCGATCAAGGCGCTCTCGGTGAAGGTGGAGATCGTGGGGCGGCTGGCGCGGACCGAGGTGACGCAGATCTTCCACAACCACCTGAGCCAGCAGACGGAGGGGACCTACGCCTTCACGCTGCCCGCCGGGGCCGCCGTCAGTCGGCTGGCGATGGACGTGGACGGTCGGCTGATGGAGGGGGAGCTGGTCGAGCGGGAGAAGGCGCGGCAGATCTTCGAGCAGATCGTGCGGCAGCAGAAGGACCCGGCGCTTTTGGAGTGGCAGGGCGGCGAGCGCTTCCAGACCCAGGTCTTCCCGATCCCGGCGCAGGGTGACAAGACCGTGGTGCTGACCTACGAGCAGCTCCTGCCGCAGCGCGGCGGGGCCGTCGATTACCGCTACAGCCTGCCCAACCTCAGCGGGCAGCCGACGGGGAGCCTGATCGGGGCGTTTCGCTTCGAGGTGACGGCGGAGGACGCCGGGGCGCTGGCCCAGACCTCCTACACGCTCCAGCAGGACGGCCAGGGGGGGCGCGTCCACGGGACGCTGGCCGAGGACAACTTCTGGCCCAAGGGCGCCGTCGAGCTGCGCTTCCAGCGCCCGCAGGTGGAGGCCGCCACGGTGCGCTACGCCCAGAAGGACGGCGAGCGCTTCTTCCTGCTGGATCTGGTGCCGGAGCTGCCCGCCGAGAACCAGGCGCGGGCGCAGGATCTGGTGATCGTGCTGGACACCTCCGCCGGGATCGGGGCGGTGGAGCTGAAGCGGTCGGTGGAGGCCGCCCAGGGGCTCATCGACCGGCTGCCGCCGGGGGCGCGCTATCAGGTTGTGCACGGGGATCTGGTGGCGAGCGCGTGCGCCTCGGCGCCGCTGGCGGCGGGTGATCCGGCGGGGCGGGCCTGTCTGGCGAAGCTGGACGCGGGTGGGGCGACGGATCTTGGGGGGCTCCTGAAGGCGGGGGTGGACGCGGCCCGGACCCTCCAGAGCCCGGGCGGCGTGGCGGTGGTGGTGTTCACCGACGGGGTGGCCTCCATCGGGGAGCTGGACGGGGAGCTGCTGCGGGCCGGTCTGCTCAAGGCGATCGGGGACGCGCCGATCAGCCTGCACGCGGTGGGGGTGGGGCATGGGCCGGACATGGAGTGGCTGGGGGCGACGGCCTCGGCGGCGCAGGGTCACGCGGTGCGGATGACCCCGGCGGATCGCCCGGAGTCCATCGTCGCGGCGGTCTCGGAGCTGATCCATGAGCCGCTCTTGACCCACATCGAGGTCAAGGCGCTCTCGGGGACCATCGAGGGGCTGACGCCCCACCAGCCCGTCAACCTGGCGCGCGGGCAGGCGCTGCCGATCATGGGGCGGCTGGACGGCGGGCAGGCGACGCTCCAGGTGAGCGGCCGCTTCCGGGGTCAGCCGCTCCAGTGGACCTGGCAGCTGGACGCCTCGCAGCTGGAGGGCTCGCCCAACCGGCTGCTGACCAACTTCTGGGCGCGGGCCGTCATCGAGGAGATGCAGCGGGCGAGCATCCACCGGGATCGGATCGTCCAGACCTCGCTCCGCTACGGGGTGATGAGCCGCTACACCTCGTTCCTGGTGCTGGAGAACGACGAGGCCTACAAGCGCTTCCAGGTGGAGCGCCGCAAGGAGGCCGAGCGCAAGCGCGAGGCCGAGCTTCAGCAGGCCGAGGTCGCGGCGGCGCAGAACCAGGAGGTCCAGAACCTCAAGAAGTCCGACGCCAACCTCCAGGAGGTGCTCCAGAACCGCGCCCAGGCGAACAAGGACGCGCCGCCGCCGCCGGCGGAGCCGGCCAAGCCGTCGCCGCGGAGCGCCGAGGGCGCCGCGGCGACGGCCGCCCCGGGCGCCCCGCCAGCGGACGGGGCCGCGGATGACGAGCGCATGGCGGACGCCAAGGTGGCGAGGGCCCCCGCCGAGAAGGCCGAAGAGGAGGCGATGCCCGAGCCCGACGCGGAGCCCAGCGCGGCGGCGACGCCTCGCCTGCGCAGGGAGACCGCTCAGCCGAACAGCGGCGACATCGACGGCGACGGCTTTGACCGCGTCGGCGGGCTGGGACAGGTCGGCACCGGGGGCGGGCGCGGCCTGGGGACCAAGGGCCGGGGGGCCGGGGGCGGCGGGCTGGTCGGAGAGAACAGGGTGGAGTGGCGCGCCGAGCGCGAGAAGCGGAAGGCGCCGGCGAAGCCGGGGTATGGGGGGCGCTTCTCCCCCTGGGGGCGCGTCATCCAGGCGCTGGAGCCCCGGAAGGGCACGTTGAGCCTGGAGGAGCGGGCGCGGCTCATCGAGGCCTACACCCAGGAGGGCCGCGTGGCGGACGCCCGAGCGTACTACAAGGCCTCGGTGTCGGCGCAGCCTGCGGCGCAGCAGGCGGGGTGGGCCTGGGCGCTCCTGGCGCGTCCGAACACGCGCCTGGCGTTGAGCCGGGAGTTTGAGGAGGCGGCGCTGGCGCAGCTCAAGCAGGAGCCCTCCCCGGCGGGCGTGGCGGCGGACTATGTGGACTTCCTCTCGTCGCGGGGGCGCCACAGCGAGATCGAGCGGGTGCTGGGGAGCGCGAAGCTGGACCCGCTGACGGCCTCGCGGCTGCTGGTGAACCTGGCGGTCCAGCAGGGGCGCGGCCCGGTGGCGGATCGGCTGATCGCGGCCTGGCGCGCAGGGGGGCGTTACACGGAGGGGGAGATCTACCAGCTCCTCACCACCGATCCGGCCCTCAAGCCGCATGTGACGGCGACGCTGAACGCGGTGAGCAAGGCGCTGGTGACGTCGGGGGACAGCCGCCCCGAGGTGATGGATGACTGGGTGGCGACCAGCGTCCTCCTGAAGCAGACCGGCGAGGTGGGTGCGCAGGTGATCACCCGCTGCACGACGCCTCGGGATGTGGACGCGAACGCGTGCGTGACGTGGTTGCAGGGGATCGCGCCGGAGGAGCCTCGGGCGCGGGAGCTGCTGCGTGAGCGGAACAAGGCGCGCATCGCGAAGCTGCACGAGGCGCGGGCGCAGGACATCGCGAACCCGGAGCTGATCAAGCAGCTCGTGGCGCTGCTGCGTGAGAGCGGCGAGGGTCTGGAGGCGGCGCGTCGCTTGAGCGAGCTGGTGGAGTTCACCCCGCACGACTACCGCGCCCGGGTCACCTACGCGGTCGCGCTCTCCGACGACAAGCTCCCCGAGGCGGCGTGCGCGCAGTACGCGGCCGCGGTGCAGCTGAACCCCACCGAGCGCGACACCTTCAAGACGATGATGCGGCTGCGGCGCACCTTCCCGGAGCGGGCGGCGGCGCTGCGCTCCTGCATCGTGGACGGCGTCTCCAAGCTGCCGGTCCAGCGCGCCGTCTCCGTCGTCCTGACCTGGGATGACCCGGAGGCCGACGTGGATCTGCACATCCACGAGGTCGGCGGCGAGGAGGTCTTCTACAGCCACCGGGAGTCGCGCAACGCGGGGCTGCTCTACTACGACATCACCGACGGCTTCGGTCCCGAGATCTATGTCCTGGGCAGCGGCCCCGCCGGGGAGTACCGCCTGGGGTTGGTCTACTACCGGGGCTCGGCGCCCAACCTCACCGGGACGCTCACGATCCTCCGCAACGCGGGCTCCCCCGACGAGACGCGGGAGGAGCGGCCCTTCACCCTGCCCTACGCGTCCACCTCGCAGGAGCACCCGGCGGGGGTGTTCCGGCTCTAGGGGGTGAGCGCTCCGGCTGCGTTGCTCCTGCGCGCGAAGCGAGGTAGGAGCATACGCAGCCGGAGCGGACACGGCTCGACCCCAGGAGGACTTGATGAGCACGATCAGCGTCTTTTGCGCCGTCTCGTTGGACGGCTACATCGCAGGTGAAGGTGACGCGCTGGACTGGCTGGGCGAGCCCGACTTCCACGCGACGGGGGATGCGGGCACGGTGGACTTCGCGACCTTCCTGGGGCAGACCGGCGCCATGATCATGGGGCGGCGCACCTATGAGGTGGTGTCTGGTTTTGAGGGGCCGTGGCCCTACGGCGAGCTGCCGATCCTCGTGGCGACGCGGCGGCCCCTGGAGGGGGCGCCGCCTTCGGTGCAGGCTGCCGCCGGGGACATCGCGTCGCTCTGCGCGCAGGCGCGCGCCCTCGCAGGCGACAAGCGGGTCTACCTCGACGGCGGGCACATCATCTCGCAGGCGCTGGATGCGGGGCTCGTGGAGGAGCTGATCCTCACGGTGGTCCCGACGCTCCTCGGCGGCGGGATCGCGCTCTACCAGGGCGGGCAGCGGCACGCCTTCTCGGTGGTTCATCAGGGGCGCTTCGGAGAGATGGTGCAGCTCCGGCTGACCCCCCGGGGGGCGTAACGTGTGGCCGGCTGGGCCCGACGAACGCCCCCGGCCCCCCCCGTGACGGGGGGGCACCGACGGGTCGCTGGGGCGACGGGTCG
>CAUJGC010000398.1 GCA_963169075.1 Myxococcota bacterium | reverse complement strand
GGGGCACGACGCGGGCGGTGCGGGTGTAGGGGGTGTCGGGGGCGGAGCGGGCAGGGATGTTCTGGGTCCACAGCTCGCGGACGGAGGCGAAGAGGGGCGCGCCGGTCCACTCGACGCCCTCGACCACCTCGGAGCCGCCGAGGGGGGCGCGGTTGGAGCGGGCGAGGAGGTTGCCGTCGAGATCGAAGATCTCCAGCACGAGGTCTACCCCGGCGACGCCGGTGACCTCCACCGCGAGGACATCGCCGGGGGCGCCGTCGTGGAGGAGCTTGAAGAAGTCCACGTCGGCGCGGGCGCCTGCGTTGGGGACGCCGATGGCGCCCTGGAGGGGCGCGCCGACCCGGAGGGGGGTGGCGGTGGCGGTGCGGTCGTTGGGCTCGACCTCGGCGTCCTGGCGGAGCAGGTTGCCCTCGACGAGGCCCCACCAGGCGCCCGCGCCGAGGCCGCCGAGGAGGAGGAGGGTCAGGAGGACGGAGCCGACGCGGCGGAGGCGGAGGCTGCGGGCGTAGCGCTCCCAGTCCTCGCGGGTGGAGATGCGGTCGCTCTGCTCGGCGTAGCGGGTGCGGAGCATGGGGTCAAGGGCCCGGAGGTGCTGGGAGGAGGTGGCGGCCCGCGCCAGCGGGGGCTCCTCAGCGGCGGGGGCCGCCGGGGCGTCCGCGGCGTCGGCAGGCGCGGGCTCCAGGGCGTCGAGGAGGGCCTGGGCGAAGGCGCCGGCGGAGGGGAAGCGGTCCTCGGGGCGCTTGGCGAGGGCGCGCGCGACGACCGGATCGAGGGGGCGGAGGGCGTCGGCGCGCTCGGGGGCGCGCTCGCTGAGGCGCGGGATGGGGTCCTGGAGGTGGCAGGTGAGGATGGCGATGGGGGAGCGGGCGTCGTAGGGGGGCTCGCCGGTGAGGAGCTTGAAGGTCAGCGCCCCCAGCGCGTAGACGTCGCTGGCGGGGCCGACCTCGCCGGAGGCGATCTGCTCGGGGGACATGTAGTACGGCGTGCCGATGAGGGTGCCCTTGAGGGTGTGGCTGGGGCCGTCCTCCCGCTCCGCCAGCTTGGCGAGGCCGAAGTCGACGACCTTGACCGCCTCTTCGCCGTCACGGGACGCGCAGAGGAAGATGTTCTCGGGCTTGATGTCGCGGTGGATCACGCCGAGGCGGTGCGCCTCATCCAGCGCGTGGGCGGCCTGGGCGAGGATGTGGGCGCAGCGCCGCGCCTCCATCGGGCCAAGTTCTTGAAGGATCGCGCCAAGATCGCGTCCCCGGAGGTACTCCATGACCAGGAAGATGAAGCCGTCGGCGCGGCCATGATCGAAGACCTGGACGGCGTTGGGGCTGGTGAGGCGGCTGGCGGCGCGGGCCTCGCTGTTGAAGCGGCGGATCATGGCGGTGTCCCGGCTGAGATCGCCGTGGAGGAGCTTGATCGCCATGAGCTTGCCCATGCGGACGTGCTCGACCTTGTAGACGGTGCCCATGCCCCCGACGCCGATCTTGGCGAGGAGGCGGTAGCGCCCCGCGATGACCGCGCCGATGAGGGGGTCCTGGCGGGCGTAGTCGCCCTCGCCCAGGCTGAGGGTCGCGCCGCACATCCCGCAGAAGCGGAAGATCGCCGGGAGCGAGGTGCCGCAGCGCGGGCAGGCCACCTCGACCGGCGCGGGGGTCTCGACGACCTGGGGGGGTCTGATTAGCTCCTGGGTCTGCTGCACGCCGCACCTCGTCAAAGGTCACCGCCGAGGACCATAGCAGATCGGCGCGCCCGCACCCAAGGCGTCTTCGGCGGCTCAGAGGGTGTAGAAGGCCTCCGAGCGCACCAGGGCGATGGTGCGTCGCGCGTCGCGCTGGGGCTCGACGACCTCGCGGGTGCCGTCGGCGTAGCCGACGGCGACGACCTCCTGGCCGATGTCGGCGGGGATCTCGGCGGTGGTCTGGAGGCCGATGTAGCACGCAGGGCGGGCGCAGGCGTCCAGGAGGAGGATGGTGCGGGCGTCTTCGGTGAGGAAGCCCTGGAGGCGGCCGCGGATCTGGACGGGGGTGCGGGGCGGGAGGGGGTCGCCGCGGTGGTTGACCAGGGCGGCGCGGTGGACGCTGGCGAAGCCCTCGGTCAAGCGACGGGCCTCGCGCTGGAGGGCGCGGAGCGCGTCGGGTTCGACGCGGCGGACGGTGCGGGAGGCGCGCTCGGGGAGGCAGCCCTCGGCCTGGGCGGTGACGTGGAGGGTGTGCGCCCCGGCGCGCTCCAGGGGGGTCTGGAGAGCAAAGCGGCCGTCGTCTCCGACGGCCGCCTGGGCGCTGGCGTTGGTGACGCGGAGCTGACCTCCGGCGCGGCTGAAGCCGGAGAGGGTCGCCGCGTCGCGGTCGGTGATCCACCCAGGCGGCGGCGCGCTGAGGACGAGGGGGCAGCGCGGGAAGCGGAGGGTGACGTAGTAGTCGCCCTGGGCGGTGCGCTCCTGGCCGCGCTCCTGGAAGCGGACGGTGTAGAAGACGCGGTGTCGGACCTCGGGGGACTCGGCGGCGACGGCGGAGCGCCAGGCGTCGTCGGTGTCCACATCCACCCTGTAGTGATCGACGCCGTCGCGGCGTGTGGGCGCGTCCTCGACGTCGCGCCCCTGGACGGTGAGGCGCGCGTCGGCGGGGACGGCCAGGCGGAGGCGGTAGGTCCGGGCGCCTGCGTCAAAGGGGCTCAGATCGTGCTCGACGCGCGCGGGGAGGAAGATGGACCAGCCCAGGCGGGTGGGGTCGCCGCCGTCCAGCGGGGCGACCTCGACGGGGAGGTCGTTGACGCCGACCTGGAGGGCGCTGTTCTCCAGGCGAAAGGTGGCGTCGCCGCCTGCGGCGACCTCCTGGCGCTGGGTGCCGAAGGTGATCACCGCGTCTCCGAAGCTCTCCGGGACGTGGACGCGGACCTCGGTGGCTTCGGGGCTGACGGAGGAGTCCACCTCCGGCGACTCCCCCTTGCCGGAGAAGAGGAAGAAGAAGGCCGCCGCCGCGCCGAGGAGGCCGAGGACCGCGACGACGACGATGGCGATGAGGATGCCCTTGCCGCCCCCGCCGCCGCTGTCGAGGTCGGGCGCGGGGGCCGACGTGGGGCGCTGCGGGCGCGGACGGGGCGCCGGCGCGCTGTCCCGCGGGAGGACAGCCTCGGGGGCCAGCATGGGGGTGGTCTGGGCGTGGGGGCGCTGCTGGAGGGGCGGCATGGGGATCATGTCGGGGGGGGCGTGCTGGGCGGTCTCCTCCGCGTAGCCCAGCTGGACGGGCTCGGACTCGGAGACGGGCTCGCTCTGGCCGAGGATGCTCCAGTCGGGGGGCTCGTGGCCTGCGGGGCGGGTCTCGCGGATGGGGTGCGCGGGGCCGGACTCGGAGACGGGCTCGGGGACGAGGTGCAGCTCCGGCTCGGAGAGGAGGCGCGGCGCGGCGGCCGGGGGCTCCAGCGCGGGCGCTGGGGCCGGAGCGGCCTGGCCGCTGATCTCGCGGAGTTTTTCTTGATCGAGGGTCATGCCGAGCATGGTGCGCTTGGGGGGCTCGGCGGGGAGGCGCGGCGGGGGCGCCGGGAGGGAGGTGCCGGCCTCGGCAGCGGCGCGCTGAAGCTCATCCAGCTTCTTGTCTACGGTGTCCGCGAAGGCGATCTCCGGGGCAGCGCCGAGGAGGTTCAGATCGAGGCCCTCGCCCCAGCCCTCGCTGTCGGGGAGATCCAGCGCCATGCCGCCGAGGAGATCATCCAGGGCGCCCGGCGGCTTGACCTCTTGTTTTTCTGTCTTTATTTTATCTGATTTTATTTCTTTTTCTACCGCCTTTGCTTCAGACTGCGACGGCGCCTCGTCGCGCTGCCCTGCCTGGAGGGCGCGGAGGCGCTCCAGCTCGGCAGGTGGGAGGGCGGGCATGCCGAACATGGTGCGCTTGGGCTGGGGGGCCTGGAGGAGCGCGCCGCAGAAGCCGCAGTGCTTGGCCTCGTCGGCGTTCTCTTTCTGGCAGCTGGAGCAGCGTATCATGGTGTCCTCCGAGCGGGGGATCAGGCGAGGAGCTCGCGGGTGATGTCAACAGCGCGCTGGAGGCTGTCGTCATCGATGTCGAGATGGAAGACCAGGCGGACCCGTGTGGGCGCGATGGCGTAGCCGAGGAGGCCGCGCTGGGCGGCGCGGGCGACGAAGTCGTCGGCGCTCATGCGCGCGGGGTCGATGCCGAAGGCGACGATGTTGGTCTGGACGTCCTCCAGGCGGAGGGTGACGGCGGGGAGGTGCGCGGCCTCGCTGGCGAAGGCGCGGGCGCGGCGGTGGTCCTCCGCGAGGCGCTCGACGTGGTGTTCGAGGGCGTAGAGTCCGGCGGCGGCGAGGATGCCGGCCTGGCGCATGGCGCCGCCGAGCATCTTGCGGGCGCGGTGGGCGCGCCAGATCCAGGCGCGGGAGCCGACGAGGACGCTGCCGACGGGGCAGCCGAGGCCCTTGGAGAGGCAGATGGAGAGGGCGTCCACGGAGGCGCCCCAGGCGGCGGGGTCGGTCTGGGTGGCGACGATGGCGTTGAAGAGGCGGGCGCCGTCCATGTGGAGGCGGAGGCCGTGGGCCTGGGTGGTCTGGTGGAGGCGCTGGAGGGTGGCGAGGGGGAGGATGCGGCCGCCGGAGCGGTTGTGGGTGTTCTCGACCCAGGCGAGGGTGGTGGGGGCGGTCTGGTGGTTGTCGGGCTTGATGGCGGCGAGGAGGTCTTCGGGGGTGAGGAGCCCGTCTCCGACGAGGGAGACCTGGACCCCGGCGAGGGCGGCAGCGGCGCCGGCCTCGTAGAACCAGACGTGGGCGCCCTGGCCTGCGACGACGTCATCGCCGTGGCGGCACCAGGTCTGGAGGGCGATCTGGTTGGCCATGGTGCCGGAGGGGACAAAGAGGGCGGCCTCGTGTCCGAAGAGGGCGGCGACGCGCTCCTGGAGGGCGTTGACGGTGGGGTCCTCCCCGAAGACATCATCCCCGACGGCGGCCTCCGCCATGGCGTGCCGCATGGCAGGGGTGGGCCGGGTGAGGGTGTCGGAGCGGAGATCGACGGGCGGAGGGGGGGTCATAGGTCCTCGCTCTGATGTCGGCGCTTGCGGAGGATGATGATGCGCTGGAGGGCTTCTTCGAGGTAGGAGTGGAGGAAGGTGAGGGCGACGCGATCGACGCGGATGGCCCGGTCGGGGCCGTCGTCGCAGTAGATGAGGCCGATGACGCGGCCGCGGATGCTGAAGGGTGCGACCAGCGCCGAGCGGGGGAGCGCGCCGCCGAGGAGGGCGCGGAAGCGGGCGGCGTCGGCGCGGGCGAGGGGGTCTTCGTGCTCGGGGCCGCCCTCGAAGGGGGGGCCGGCGTAGCAGGCGCGCTCGGTGTTGGCGCGCATGAGGCAGTCCACGGCGCCGATCTGGAGGCCGAGGTCGCGGGGGGCGCCGGGGAGGCCGCGCTCCATCCAGAGGGAGGCCTCCAGGCCGCGGAGGGTCCAGAGGGCGACGCGCTGGTGGTGGTCGCTGAGGTAGTCGAGGACGATGCGCCCGGCCTGGTCGCGGTCCTCGGCGGCCTCCAGGCCGTTGACGAGGCGCGTCAGGCGCGCAGGGACCTCGACCTCGGGCTCGTCGAGGTGGAAGATCTCGCCGGGGGTCCGGGGGGCGGCGCGCTGGAGGAGGGCCATGTCATCGGGCGAGAGGCCCTGGAGGGTGGCGCGTCGGGGGGCCTCGGGGGTGTCGTCGTCGCTGCGGAAGCGGAGGCGGCCCGGGGTGAGGGGGACGCGGCCGATGGGGGTGGCGGGAGGTGCTGGCTCGCTGGTCGAGGAGGCCGAGCGGAAGATCCGGGCGCCGGGCCGGGGCGACGCGTAGGCGTTGGGGGTCGGCTCGGGCTCGGGCTCGGGCGCGGCCTGACGGCCGCGCCAGCGGTCCAGCGCGCTGGCGGAGAGGCCCGGGATGCCGTTGACGGTGGCGTCTGGGCGCTCGGCGGCTCCGGAGCGGGGATCGGGGCGCGCCATGGAGCGGCGGCGTCGGGCGCGGGAGAGGCGCTCCAGGGCGCTCTCGTCCTGCTCGGAGAGGGCGGAGGGGACGACGGGGGTGCGGAGGTGCTCGGCGCTGTCTCCGACGCCGGTCAGCTCGGGGCGGGCGGGCGGCGCCGCCATCGTCTCGGCCAGCGCGGCGGAGAGGGGATCCACGACGGGCTCCATCTCGTCCACCTCGACGTTGAGGATGTCCATGAAGGAGGCGTCGAGCCACTGGTCGCTGCTGGAGAGGCTCTCGGGGAGGGGCTTGCGCTCGATGACCCGCGGGGCGGGGGCCGGGCGGTCCTGCTCTGCGAGGCGCTGGGAGAGGGCCGGGATCTGGAGGGTGTCGCGGGAGGGGACGTGGGGATCGACCTCCTCCAGCTCCTCGGGGAAGTCCATCTGATCGAGGGGGGAGTCGGGGATGATCTGCGCAGGCGGGGCGGGCGCAGGCGCGGGCGCAGGCGCGGGCGCCTTGGGCACGAAGAGGAGCGTGTCGTGGTGGCCGTCTGGATCGGCGCCCTCCTCCTCGGGCTCGTCGAAGGCGCCCAGGTCGATCTCGACGTGGACCTCGTCCTCGGGGGCCTCGTCGGGGATGACGATCTCGACGCTGAGGGGCTCGGGGGCGTCGGGATCGGGGGCCGCGACGAGGTGGGTCGGGGCGGCGACGAGGGGGGTCTTGATGTTCTGGGTGGTGAGGAGGATGACGTCCTCGGCCTCGGGCTCGTCGGTGAGGGGGTCCGGAGGCGGGGCGATGGGGATGGCGATGGGCTGGCCGATGCTGGCGGGGGCGGGGTCCAGGAGCGCGTCGTCCACGACGATGGACGGCAGCGCCTCCTGCCGGGCCACCAGCGTAGGGCGGCGCTGCATCTTGACCTCGCCGCGCTCCACGGGGTCGAGGTACCAGCGGTTCCCGCCGCGCGTGGGGGCGACGACCCGCGTCTCGGTGCGCCCCCGCGGCGCGCCGCCGGGCTGGGCGGGGGAGGGCTCCGGGCGCCGGTAGGTCAGCTCGACGGTCTCCTCCAGCGGCGCCTGGCCGTCTGCGACGCTGATGAGCTTGATCGCCGCCTTCGACTCCGGGGGGGCGTCCTCGTCGAACTCCCAGAGCGCCTCCAGGCGGCGATCCAGCTCCTGCGCCTGGAGGAGGAGAGCCTGGACCGCGTCGGAGAGGATGAGGCCCTGCCCTTCCCGCGCGCGCCGCCGCGCCAGGAGCGTCGCAGGCTCCACACGCCAGCGCACCCCCGCGAGGCGCTGGAGGTGCCGGGTGAGCTGCCCCAGCGAGAGGAGGCGGAGCGAGACAGGGCGCTGGAGGGTCCGCGACAGCTCCCCGGCCACGTCCGCGCCGGACGGGTCCACGACGCCGATCAGGAGGCGCCCGTGGGGGTCCAGGGTGAGGGGCAGGAGCCCCTGGGCGAGGATCAGCTCCCGCGGCAGGAGGGCGAAGACCCGCTCCGGGATCGCGTCCAGCTCGTGATCCGCCACGCGGGGGAGATCCAGGTGCCGCTGGTAGAAGGCCGCGAGGGTGAGATCATCCAGCGCGCCCGCCAGGACGAGGTTGAGCGGCAGCGCGCCGCCGTGCTCCTCCTTGAGCTGCACCGCGCGGGCGAGGTGCTCGGCGCTGAGGAGCCCGCGCTCGACCAGGAGCTCACCGAGGGCTTGAGGGGCTTGGGGGGGCATAGCTACCATTTGAAGGCGTAGGCGACCTTGAGGTTGACCGTCTCCCCAGCGCGGACGTCGATCTCCTGCTTGTGGGTGGTGTCCCCGCGGACAAAGTGCACCGCGTGCTTGCCGACGGGGAGGACGAGGCGCTGTTCGCCCTGGAGGGGGGTGGTGAGCTGGGTGTCGAAGCCGTCGATGATGAGCCGCCACCACGTCGGCCCGCTGTCCACCGCCAGGTAGCCCACCTCCGGCTTCTCGATCTTTGCCTCGCCGCCGCCCGGTCGCAGGGTGACCGTGTAGCTCTTCTTGTAGCTCCTGTCGAAGAGGACGGCCTTGCCCCAGGGGGCGTAGCCTGGATAATCGACCGTCAGCTCGTGGACCCGGTGCGGCGAGAGGTCGCGGAGGGTCTGGGGTGCCTTCCCGATCTTCTCGCCGTTGAGGTAGACCGTGCCCTGCGCGGTGCAGGTGACCTCGATCTCCCCGCTCACCTTGGCCAACCTGGCGTCACGGGTCAACTTTTCGCCATCCGAGACCGCCAGGCGATGCTCTACCGGGGCGTAGCCTGCGGCGACCACCTCGACGAGGTGCTCGCGCTGATCGTCCAGCTCCAGCACCCGCACCGCGCCGGACTCCGGCGAGCGGACGCCGTCCACGTAGAGGGCCGCGTCGGCGGGATCGACCTGGTAGGTGACGATGGCCTTGCCCACCGGGCGCGGCTTGAGGGAGAAGTGCAGCTCGCTCCGGGCGCCGCGCGCCACCTCGACCCGCTCCACCGCAGGCAGGAAGTCGGCGTGGCGGATCTCGACGGTGTAGGTCCCCGGGGTGAGATCGGTCGCCGTGAACGGCGTCCGGGTCGCGCGCAGCTTGCCGTTGACCAGCACCTCGACCTCCTGGGTCGGGGAGGTGTTGACCACCACCACCGGCTCGGCGCTGCCCAGGACCCCGTCGAGGGCCCCCGTCAGGAGCAGCGCCGCCGCCGCGCCCGCCAGGAGCAGGAGCCCGATCCCCGCCACCAGCACCGGCGCTGCCATCGACGAGCCGCCGCTCGCGGGCTGCGGCGGCGCCGGGTAGGCCGCGCGCGGCTGGGTGTGGATGGAGGCCTGCTGCTCGGGGGGGATGAAGCCGGTGGGATCGTGGGCCGCCATCGGCGGCGGCGGCCCTGCCCGCAAGACCCGCTCGATGAGGCCGCCCGCGCCGGGCACAGGCGCGGGCATGTCCTCGGGGGCCTGGAAGATCTGCGTGGCCTTGTTGGCCATGTCCTTGGCCGGGTCCGCCTCCTCCTCAAAGAGGCCCTGCTTCTGGGCGTCCCAGATCATCGTCGCCTGGGCCGTCATCGCAGGCTCGGGCTCGATGGTCTGCGGCTCGATCCCCTGGCGCTTCAGCTCGATCTGGCGCTGCAGCTCCTGGTTGTAGAGCTCCACGTCCTGCATGGAGTTGATCTGCGAGAAGAAGTGGATCTTCTTGCGCTCCTTCTCCAGGCGCTCCGAGAAGGTCTTCTGCATCCAGTCTTCGAGGATGCGCTCGGTGTAGGGCGGGCGCAGCATCGCCAGGAAGCGGTGGAGGTCGTCGGCCATCTCCGAGCACCACCCGTAGCGCTCATCCGGGTCGGCGGCCAGGGCCTTCATCACGATGGCGTCGATCTCGGGGGGCACGTTGGGGTTGAAGGCCGAGGGCGGCTGGATGTCCACCTTCCGCACCATCTCCAGGGTGGCGAAGTCGCTCTCGCCGTGGAAGAGGCGCCGGCAGGTGAGCAGCTCGTGCATCAACGTCCCCAGGGCGAAGATGTCCGAGCGCCGATCCAGCTCCTTGCCCCGGACCTGCTCCGGCGACATGTAGCCGAACTTCCCCTTCAAGACCCCCACCTGGGTCTTGTTGGAGCGCGTCGCCGCCTTGGCGATGCCGAAGTCGATGACCTTGACCTCGCCGTTGTACGACACCAGGATGTTCTGAGGTGAGATATCCCGGTGGATGATCCCCAGCGGATTCCCGTTTGCATCGGTCTTCCGGTGGGCGAAGTCCAGCCCCAGGGCGATCTGCCGCGTGAGGTAGACCGCCTGCCCGACGCTCATGATGCGCTTGTCCCGGCGGAGCTGGTTCTGGATGGCGAGGATGTCGCGCCCCGAGACGAACTCCATCACGATGTAATAGGAGCCGTCGAGGTGGCCCAGCTCGTAGATCTGTGCGATGTTGCGGTGGGTGAGCTGGACGGAGATCTTGGCCTCGTCGATGAACATCGAGATGAACTCGTCGTCCTCCGCGAGGTTGGGCAGGATGCGCTTGATGGCCAGGTAGCGTTGGACGTTGGGGTTGTCGAGGGTCTTGGCCCGGAAGACTTCGGCCATGCCGCCGACGCTGATGCGCTCCAGCAGACAGAACTTGCCGAACAGCACGGGTTTGATCACGTCAGAGCCTCCGGTGCTCCGTTCGTCCAGAGAAGCAGGGCACCCTGGAGCGCCCACCCAGCCACGCCACCTCGAAAGGCAGCTACACTATACAAACCGGCGGGAAGGGCTGTCAACGCCCGTGTCCCCACCCGCCCCGCATGCTCCGGGCTCGGGAGGGATCAGCGGCAGTGCGGATCATCGCTTGCGCACTTGAAGCGGATGTGGACGTGATCCCGGTGTCCATCCCAGTGCTGGAAGCGGGCGAAGAGGCGCTCGACCTCGGCGGCGGGGAGCCCGGTCTGGGCGGCGTGCTCTCGCAGGAGGCGCTGGAGGCGCGCGTCCATGAGGATCTGCTCGACCTCGCCTGTGTCGAGGAGCGCCTTGTAGAAGGTCCAGTTGCGGGCGGGGTCGAAGGTGCGCTCGTCCATCAGGAGGAAGCCGCCGTTGTCGTGCTCGGGGCGCGGGACGTAGCTGAGATCGGCGTCGCGTCCCTGACGGTGGGAGTGGTGGGGCTTGAGTCGCCCGCCCGTCCGCGTGGAGAGATCGCTGACGATGAGGACCGGCCCCTCGGGCCAGGCCTCCGCGTAGCGGCGCAAGGCCGTGTCGAGGCTGCGGATCATGGTGAGGGTGCCCCACGAGCGCGAGCGGCGCCGGATGCGGCGCCCGGGCCCTTCGGGGAGGGGGACGGCGCCGTAGAGGCGCTCGGGGTCGTCGGGGGAGACTCCCTGGGCGTAGGCCACGCCGCGTCGATAGAGGAGGACGGAGGCGCCAGGCGGCATGAAGTGCTCCGGGGCGACGCCCGGGTTGAGGGTCTGGAGATCCTGAAGCTCCATGCCGAAGATGCGGCTCAGATCCGCGAGCGTGCCGCCGCTCTGAATGATGTAGGGGACCGTCTCCAGCGAGGAGTCGGGGTGCACCCGCCGGAGCGACGCCGCGATGCGTCCAGGCATCGCCAGCGCCGCGC
Source organism: Myxococcota bacterium (assembly GCA_963169075.1). Taxonomy (GTDB): domain Bacteria; phylum Myxococcota_A; class Bradymonadia; order Bradymonadales; genus CAUJGC01. The sequence goes on along the minus strand of CAUJGC010000398.1, from coordinate 324 downwards.
CGTGTCCCTGCGCCCGCGCGTGGAGGGCCGCCGTCGTGGGCCCCTCCAGATCCACCATCGAGCCGAGGGCGCTGGAGCCGAAGCCTCCAAAGGCGAGGAGGGCCGCCGCAGTGGCCGCCACCCCCAGCCCAGCGCCGAGGAGCCAGGCGGGCCAGCGGCGGCGCGGAGGGGTCTGCGGGGTGATCGGGGGAAGCTCCAGTCCGGGGGCTTCGTTGTCCATGACGCGCTCGCGGTGGGGGTTGGGGACAAGCCGAGGCCAGCGCCTCGCGCAGCCTTCACTCGTAGCACTGCGGGGCGGCTCGCTCAACCCCCCCGGGGGCGTAA